>CANQIW010000143.1 GCA_947624055.1 uncultured Lachnospiraceae bacterium | reverse complement strand
GGTAGAATTAAGTCCCGCACACGAAATTCCAAGTGGCCTGTTTGCTATACCCTTCTTTTAGAATTTTTGTGAGGTTTATCATAATTATAATGCACTTACGGCGTTTTGTCTCTAAATGAATTTGAATAATTCAATGTTTTTTGCCGTACGGTAGAATTTACTTTTGCACTGGAATTTACTTTTTCAATTAAGGCTTCTAATTTACAAACAGACCGATACAGAACTACTTCTCGACCGAACCGGCACACATTCTGACCTGTTTGGAATGTAGTCGCAATGACAACAAATCTTAATACCGTATCAGATATTGTCAAAATAAGCGGACAGGTTCTTGCACCTATCCGCTCTATAAATTAGTACCAGCTTCGTATATTAATCCGCCATATCAGCTATCTTCTGCAGCACACGATTATTTACCTCAAGATAGTAATTCAATTCTTCACCAGTCATATCGTCCTCATCCCAGGCTTCAAACGCTTCGTCCACTTCTTCCGCTTTGGCAATCATTTCTCCATATTTTGAAAGCAATGTCAGATCGGTCGGGTTTTCCGTATATTTTTTCAACAGCTCACAATATTCTGTGTAGAAAGCTTCATAGCTGTCCATTGCCTCCTTGAACTCCGGTCGGATTCCATTGGTATCGATTGCAACTTCAGCAACGGTTTCATTCTCAGCTTCGGCGCTTACGTGTGCCCCACCATCAGAGCTGATGTCTGTTTCACCATCGGCACTGGTCTCATCTTCATCATTTGTTGCGCCACCCTCAGATGTTTCGCTTGAGGATGCCGACTCATTAGAAAATTTATCCCTGAAATCCTGCAGTTCGTCGTTTGCTTCATCGATATCTCCACTATACAGCGCGCTCCGCATATCCGTATAGAAACCATACAGATCGCTTCTTGTGTCAGACCACTCACCGTAAACTTCTACACGGGCATCAGACCACCAGTCGTAGGCGTCTCCACGGGCATCCGCCCAGTCACTGTACCCGACGCTATCCTTTGCGTCTTTAATAATGCCATCGTAGTAGTAGTCCTTTACCTCTTTAAGAAGATCCTCATATATATCTTCCTTGACACTTTTGCAGGCATCCTCATAGATGCAATCTTTAAAGTCCTCGAAATCCTTATACTTATCCTTGTAGGAAGAATCCGACTGCAAAATCAACTCCGTGTACGATATTCCATAATTACAGATCAGCGTCAAAATCTGAGAAGCAGAATCCTCAATATGTGTATGAAATTCCTCAATTGCATCCGCATTGTTCATGTACTCATCAAATGTATCGATGTCTGCAGCCAAAGCTTCCCACTCGCCCTCCAATGCCTGCACACACTCAGAAACATGCGCGTCAACCACGCTCTCCAATTCTTCTATATCGTTGGCAGTTCGTACAGAAGTATCAAATATTGCATCGGAGGCAGTCTCTCCGTTGTCAAGGCCTTTCGCTTTCGCTATTTTTTGAAGAAATTTTTCATACAGTTTTTCAGCTCTTTCATAATCCCGACTGAATAATTTACTGCTCATATCGAAGTAAAAAGAGTAAATATCCGATGATGTATCATAATACAAGCCATACACCTCAGAGGATGTATCATACCACTGATCGTATTCTTTAGAGATTACATCATACCAGTCACTATAGTTTACATCATCCTGTGCATCATCCAGTATACCCTCATAAAAGTAATCGTTCATATCGTCAAGGATACCCTCGTAAATCTCATCATGGATCTCGTCGCAGGCATCGTCATACAGGCAATCATTGATTCCGTCAACCGCGTCATACTTGTCGTCAGCAGACATATCAGAATCCAGGATCATTCGCGCATAGGCCGCGCTGTATTCTCGGAGCATAATACACATTTGTTCGGTCTCCGTCTCTATCGTCTGGTAAAAATCGGAAACCTTTTCCGGATGCTCGACGTATTTCTCATATGTATCGATTTCCGCTGACAGTGTTTCCCAACGCGAAGCCAGTGAGGATATCGCATGGTCCAAATGTTCTTCAATACGATCCTCCAATTCATCCAGCGAAGTTATTCCCTCTAAATCAACGGTATACGAGAAATCTGTTGATTCAGCCGCAGATATCTGAGGCCCGCAGGCTGCAAATGATAAAAGCATGATAAGAGACAATAATGCAGCAATTTTTTTCATCGTGAAATCCTCCCTTTCTCTTATTCGGCAGCAGAATTCTGAATAAGTTTACGTTCCTTTTTTATCTTTAGTTTTGTAACCAGCAGATAGATTGCGCCAACCAATGCAACGGCAGCCCCGATATAGCAGAAGTATCGCGCTATCCCCCAGCCGTAATTCCTGCTCGGTATTACGCCTCTGTCATTAAAATCCCACATAATCAGCCTGAACGCGCCAAATGAGAACAAGTCAAATATTATGGTGACAATTGGTTTCTTCAACAGAGAAAACAACGTTGTCAAAATCACGAGAACCGCAAAGATGGATATGGCAACAAGGCAGGTAATGCTCATCGCCTTTTGTATTCCCATTTCAGCGGTTTTGGCATATATCCTGCCATACTCAAACAGGGAGAGATTTATCGCCTCTTTGTTTGTCATCTCAATTTCTTCCGAAAACATGTCGTCCGAATACTTCCGCAGATACTCTTTGTAATCATCCTTTGCCGACGCAAAAGGCAGAAACAGCGTTATAATCAGCACCAGCGAACCTGCCAGAGCAATGACAAAAGGAATCATCAATCTTTTCTTTTGATCCTTCGTATTATTTTTCTCTTCCATAACCTTTCCTCCCATACCTTTGAAATAATAATCGAGTGAGGCGCTTCTTCCCTACTCGCTGCGTGACCCGCATGCTGCGACAGCAACAAATCTTCCTTTTGCGGGTCTGCCATACCATAAAAAATGCGGCTACCGAAGCAGCCGCACAAAAAACGCAAACCCCGATAGTCGCCAAACCAGCTGAGAAAGCAAGAGCCTTGCTTATACACAGCGGAATTTGCATTTTTATCAAATTCATCGTGTATAAGCGCAAAAGCACAGGCTTTCCCGTACACATAAGCTTACTTTCGATCTGTATTCAGCTAGTTTGGCATAATTATTATATCAGCTCTTTCCTTAAAATGAAAGAGCTTTTAAAAAATACTTCAAAGTTTTTGTTTTGTTTTTGTTTTGTTTTTTGTTTCTAACATTTTTGTACTTGCATAGCGTACTTATTATCTCTCGCATATGTTCGGAATGTAATTGTAAAAACAGCCGTCACTAATATCCTGTTGCATATTACCGAAAATACGGCGGAGCAAAATCTATTTGTTCCGCCGATTAACAAGATATTTATATTTCTGTCTTCGCCCGCTCCAGCGCCGCGATCACGCGATCGCACCAGGCGTCGAACTCGGGATCCTCAATCTGCAGCTCCGGGTGCGCCATGATATGCTCAATCGCCATCCGGACGCCCTGCTCGAAATGGATCGTCGGCTGAAACTCCGGCACGGCCTTTTTCAGCTTGGATGTGTCGAAGACCACAGAGCATGCCTTATCCCCGGTCAGGCTTCCGGTAAAATCATAGTCGCTGACCGCCGCCAGAAACTCGGAGGATACGTGATACGCCTTCAGTTCCACGCCCAGGACATCAGCGATTGTCTGATAGATCTGATCCCAGGTCAGCGTCTCGTCGTTCATGATCTGGAACGCCTCGCCGATCGCGTGAGGATTTCCGATCAGGCCGCAGTAGCCCAACGCGAAATCCGTGTTGAACGTCATCGTCCACAGGGACGAGCCGTCGCCGTGGATGATCACAGGCTTGCCGTCGAGCATGCGCCGGATCACCTGCCAGCTCCCGTTCTTCCCGTGCACACCAAGCGGCACGGATCGCTCGTCGTAGGTATGGCTCGGACGGACGATCGTCACCGGAAAGCCGTTCTCCCGGTACATCTTCATGAGGAACTCCTCGCAGGCAATCTTGTCCCGCGAATACTGCCAGTATGGATTCGCGAGCGCCGTCCCCTCGCTGATGAGATACGAGCGGGAAGGCTTGTGGTAGGCCGACGCGGAACTGATGTAGATGTACTGCTTCGTCTTATCTTTGAATAGCCGGTAGTCTCTCTCCACCTGCTCCGGCACGAAACCGATGAACTCGCAGACCGCGTCGAACTTCATGCCAGACAGCTTGCGCGCCGTCTCCTCCTCGTCGCTGATGTCGGCGACGATCGTATTCACGTTCTCCGGCAGCTCCGCGCTGCGCGTGCCACGATTCAACAGATAAAGCTCCTCGCCGCGCTCAGCCAATCTGCGCGTGATCGCCATGCTGATCGTACCGGTACCGCCAATCATAAGTATTCTCATTCGTATCCCTCCCTCAAATATGCTTACAAATTCGCCACCTTGAAGGTCGGCTCATAGCCGTGCTCGCGCAGCGCCCCTATGATGCGCTCTTTGTGCTCGGTGCCGAAGGCCTCCATCGTGATCGTCAGTTCCACAGCCGCATTGCGGTTCGTACTCACGAACTGATTGTGATCGAGCTTGATGACATTGCCCTGCTCCTGGGCGATGATCGTCGCCACGCGCACCAGCTCACCCGGACGGTCAGGAAGCAGCACGGAGATCGTGAAGATCCTGTCGCGCTGGATCAGTCCGTGCTGAACGACGGATGCCATCGTGATGACGTCCATGTTCCCGCCGGAGAGCACTGCGACCACTTTCTTGTTCTGCACATCCAGATGCTTGAGCGCGGCCACCGTAAGCAGTCCTGAATTCTCCACGATCATCTTGTGGTTCTCAACCATATCCAGGAACGACACGATCAGCTCGTCGTCGCTCACCGTGATGATATCGTCGATATTCTGCTGAATGTACGGGAAAATATTCGTGCCCGGTGTCTTGACCGCCGTGCCGTCCGCGATTGTGCTGACGCCCGGAAGCGTCACAACCTTACCGGCCTCCAGAGACGCCTTCATACATGCGGCGCCCTCCGGCTCCACGCCGATCACCTTGATCTTCGGGTTCAGCAGCTTGGCCAGCGTCGAGACGCCGGTCGCCAGACCGCCGCCGCCGATCGGCACCAGAATATAATCGACAAGCGGGAGCTCCTTGACGATCTCCATCGCGATCGTGCCCTGCCCGGTCGCCACCGCCGGATCGTCGAACGGATGGATGAACGTGTAGCCGTTCTCCTCCGCAAGCTTACACGCGTGCTCATAGGCCTCGTCATACACATCGCCGTGCAGGACGACCTCCGCGCCGTAGCTCTTCGTCCGGTTCACCTTCATGAGCGGCGTCGTCGCAGGCATCACAATGACCGCCTTGCAGCCGTAAGCCTTCGCCGCGTAGGCGACGCCCTGCGCATGGTTTCCTGCAGAAGCTGTGATCAGCCCCTTCGCGCGCTCCTCGTCCGTCAGCGTGCTGATCTTATAATAGGCGCCGCGGATCTTGTACGCCCCCGTCACCTGCATATTCTCGGCCTTCAGGTAGACCTTGTTGCCCGTCTGCGCGCTGAAATATTCACTGTATATAAGCTTCGTCTCCTGGATCACGCGTCTGACGCACTCCGAAGCTTCCTCAAAGCTGTCCAATGTAAGCATATAAATGTCCTCTTTCTATCTGGTTTTTCTATTCGTTCTTTTCAGCCAGACAGGCCACAGACCGCTTCCTTCGGAAGCTATCCGCTGCCAGGCAGCTCCTGTCTGTGGCTGAGATGGGCGTTCGCCCATCCCGCGAAATGACGTCCCAGCCCTTTGCAGATAAATCTGCACGGTCTGCTGCATCATTTCTCCGTCTGGTTGAACAGTGCGTTCACAAACTGATCCGCGTCGAACTTCTGCAGATCGTCGATCGACTCGCCGACGCCGATGTATTTCACCGGGATGCCGAGCTCCGCGTGAATCGCGACGGCAATGCCGCCTTTGGCCGTTCCGTCGAGCTTCGTCAGGATAATGCCCGTGATGTCGGCCACCTCCTTGAACTCGCGCGCCTGCGCGAGCGCGTTCTGCCCGGTCGTGCCGTCCAGCACCACGAGCGTCTCGCGGAACGCCTCCGGATACTCTCTCTCAATGATGCGATTGA
>CANQIW010000142.1 GCA_947624055.1 uncultured Lachnospiraceae bacterium | reverse complement strand
TCTACTTCATCGCTTTCACGAACATGGGCTTCCTGGCCGCTCTTGCAGGTATGCTGACGATCGCCCGTATGACGAGCGCGCAGCCGACCTACGGCCAGAACTACGAGATGGACGCGATCGGTTCCTGCTTCATCGGCGGTGCTTCCGCTTACGGCGGGATCGGTACGGTGCCGGGCGTTATCATTGGCGCTCTGCTGATGGGTATCATCAACCAGGGCATGTCCATCATGGGCACGGACCAGAACATGCAGAAGGTGGTCAAGGGTCTTGTCCTTCTGGCAGCGGTCATCTTCGACGTGGTCAGCAAGAAGAAATCGAACTAAATTATGGATTGAATTGCTGCAGATTTATGAGGGGCTTCCGGGGGAGGCCCCTTTTTAAAATTTGTTGACTTTTTTTCGCTTCGCGTGTATACTATAGCTAAATCGTAATATACTAAATCATGATTTACTAAAACACAATTTACTAAATCATGATTTAGCAAATACAGTTTTAGTAAACTTCCATTTAAGGAGACGGATGATATGTTTATAGGAAGAGACGCGGAGCTGCAGTTTCTGGAGGACAAGTATCATACGGATAAGGGACAGCTGATCGTTCTGTACGGGCGGCGGCGTGTCGGGAAGACAGAGACTCTGCGGCAGTTCTGTAAGGGGAAGCCGCATGTGTTCTTTGTGTGCCAGGAGTGTACGGATGATCGGCAGCTTGCGGGCTTTTCAGAGAAGCTGCTGCGCGAGGGTCTTCCTGCCGGGCAGTATATCAGCCGCTTTGGCGATTGGGAGAAAGCGTTTCGCGCCGTGCCGGATCTGCCGTATGGGGACAGGAAGCGCCTGCTCGTGATTGACGAGTTTCCATATATGTGCAGGGGCAATTCCTCGATTCCGTCTATGCTCCAGAATCTTTGGGATGAGATCCTGAAGGATTCCAATGTGATGATCGTTCTGTGCGGGAGCGCGATGAGCTTCATAGAGAAGGAACTGCTGTCCGAGAAGAATCCGTTGTACGGTCGCGCGACCGGCATTTACAAAATGACGGAGATGAGCTTTTACGACGCCGTGAAATTTTTTCCTGATTATTCTGCCCGGGACAAAGTGCTTTTATACGCGGTGCTCGGCGGCATTCCGCATTACCTGCTTCAGTTTGATCCGAAGTTGTCGCCTACGGAAAATATCAAAAAGAACATTCTGACAAAGGGCTGCGTCCTGTACAGCGAGGTAGAATTTCTGCTGCGGCAGGAGCTGCGCGAGACGGCGCTGTACAATACGCTGATCGGCGCGATCGCGCTTGGGAGCACGCGGCTTGGCGAGATCAGCCAGAAATCGCTCATCGGGGACACGGCCAGAACCAGCGTATATCTGCGGAATCTGGTCGAGCTGGGAATTGTGCGCCGGGAGTTCTCCGTGGACGCCGGGATCAAGGAGCAGGTGAACGCGAACCGCGGGATTTACCGGCTGACGGACAATTATTTCCGCTTCTGGTACGCGTTTGCGTTTGCGAATTATTCCGACCTGGAGGCCGGAGATGTGGACGGCGTATATCAGTACGCGATTGAGCCTGTGCTCCATGAGTACGCGGCGAGCGCCTTTGAGGATGTCTGCCGGCAGTATGTGCAGGAGCTCCAGAAGGCGAACGCGCTGCCGTTTCGCTATGCGAGGATGGGACGTTGGTTCGGGAAGACGACGGTGCGGGACGGCTCTGCGAAGACGGATGCAAGAAGGAATGCGATTCAGATACAGAAAATAACTGAAATGCGAGACGAAGATCAGGGCTCGGATGTGCAGGAGCATATGCTCCGTGTAGCCGAGACGGAGATCGACCTGGTGGCTGTCTCCCGGGATGGAAAAAAGTACCTGGTCGGGGAGTGCAAGTTCAAGGGCAGGCCGTTTGCCTATTCCGATTATCTGGACACGGCTACAAAATTCAGCCCGCAGAAGGAGTATGCGGATTTTTATTATTTTCTGTTCTCGGAGTCCGGCTTCGAGGAGAGATTGCGCGAGGCTGCGGCGGCGGACAAAAGAGTGCGGCTGTGCAGTCTGGAGGAGATCGTGAGGGGAAAACCGGTGTAGGGAAAAATACCACTTGGATCCCCTTTGACCCGACCGTTCCGTTGCCTGTTTCTCTTGAAGAAAAATCTTCCGACTTTTCCGTTGACGCGATTGTCAACCCAGATGAGACTCTTCAAGAAATGATGAGACATACGGAAAACAATATTTGGAGGGGAAATATGGTGCGGATCCGTATTGCCGGAATACTGGAAGTGTATTTGGCTGATTGATAGTAGCTTTTGGATGTGCAGGAGGGGCTTAACAATGTTGTTATGTCTGGAGATGGGACAATGATTGTATAGACTGTTAATAAGCAGAATGAATAACAGACAGCTGTTTTCAAAGGTATTTTTGTAAAAAACATGGAAAACGTTTTTTGCCGGATAAAATCTGCTTGATTTTTGCGGGCGAATAGAGTATTTTAATAGCAGGTGACGAGGGCGTTCCACATAACGATGTGTTGGAATGCCCTTTTTACCGTATAAAAGCCGGTCTTCATGCAGAAGCAGCCGACAGGTTTTTATGCGAGTATGTAAAAGAAAAGAGGAGATAAGTATGAGTGAGTATTTCAACGTATCGCATGTTTTCGGTGAGGACGTCTTCAGCGACAAGGTGATGCAGGAGCGTCTTCCGAAAAAGGCCTACAAGGCTTTGAGAAAGACGATCGAGGACGGTACGGAGCTGGATCTGGCGACGGCTGACGTGATCGCCGCAGCGATGAAGGACTGGGCGATCGAGAAGGGTGCGACGCATTATACGCACTGGTTCCAGCCGCTGACAGGCGTGACGGCCGAGAAGCACGATTCGTTCATCACTGCGCCGAATCCGGACGGAACGGTGCTGATGGAGTTCTCCGGCAAGGAGCTCATCAAGGGCGAGCCGGACGCTTCCTCGTTTCCGTCGGGTGGACTGAGGGCGACGTTCGAGGCGAGAGGTTACACGGCCTGGGACTGCACGTCCCCGGCGTTCGTGCGGCATGACGCCGCGGGCGCGATCCTGTGTATCCCGACCGCGTTCTGCTCGTACACCGGCGAGTCGCTGGATCAGAAGACCCCTCTTCTGCGCTCGATGGAAGCGATCAACACGCAGGCGCTCAGACTTCTGAGACTGTTCGGAAATACGACCTCGAAGAAGGTAACTCCGTCCGTTGGACCGGAGCAGGAGTATTTTCTGGTAGATGAGAAGAAGTTCCTCCAGAGAAAAGACCTGATCTTTACGGGCCGCACGCTGTTCGGCGCGATGCCGCCGAAGGGCCAGGAGCTGGACGATCACTATTTCGGCACGATCCGCCAGAGGATCGCGGGCTTCATGAAGGACGTCAACCTTGAGCTGTGGAAGCTCGGCGTCACCGCCAAGACGCAGCACAACGAGGTGGCTCCGGCGCAGCACGAGCTGGCTCCGATCTACGCGGAGGCGAATGTTGCGGTTGACCACAACCAGATCGTCATGCAGACGCTGAAAAGAGTGGCCTGCCAGCACGGCATGAAGTGCCTGCTCCATGAGAAGCCGTTCGCGGGCGTCAACGGTTCCGGCAAGCACAACAACTGGTCGATCACGACCGACGACGGCATCAACCTTCTGGATCCGGGCAAGACGCCGCACGAGAACATGCAGTTCCTGCTGGTGCTCGTGTGTATCCTGAAGGCTGTAGACACACACGCGGATCTGCTCCGCGAGTCCGCTGCCGATCCGGGCAACGATCACAGACTGGGCGCGAACGAGGCGCCGCCGGCAATCGTTTCGATCTTCCTCGGCGAGCAGCTTCAGGATGTGCTCTCCCAGCTGATCAACACCGGTATCGCGACCTACTCGATCAAGGGCGGCACGCTTGAGACCGGCGTGAAGACGCTGCCGAGCCTCGCGAAGGACGCGACCGACCGCAACAGGACGTCGCCGTTCGCGTTCACCGGCAATAAATTCGAATTCCGTATGGTCGGCTCCCGCGATTCGATCGCTTCCCCGAACATTGTGCTGAACACGATCGTGGCCGAGGCGTTCTGCGAGGCCTGCGACGTGCTCGAGAAGGCGGACAATTTCGAGGGTGCGCTGCACGATATCATCAAGAGCTACGCGCGCGACCATCAGAGGATCGTCTTCAACGGCAACGGTTATTCCGACGAGTGGGTGGCGGAGGCCGAGCGGAGAGGGCTTCCGAACATCAAGTCGATGGTCGATGCGATCCCGACGCTTGTGACTGATAAGGCGATCGCGCTGTTCGAGAAGTTCGGCGTGTTCACGAAGGCCGAGCTGGAGTCCCGTGTGGAAATCAAGTATGAGAACTACGCGAAGGTCATCAACATCGAGGCGCGCTCGATGATCGACATCGCGAGCAAGCAGATCATCCCGGCGGTCATCAAGTACACGAAGAGCCTTGCGGACACGGTGAATGCCGTGACAGCGGCAGGCGCGGAGGCTTCCGTGCAGGTGGAGCTGCTCAACGAGACGAGCGCTCTGCTGTCCGATACAAAGGTCGCGCTTGCGAAGCTGACCGATGTGGTGGCGCAGGCTGCGGAGATGGAGGAGGGACGCGACCGCGCGGTATTCTTCCACGACGTCGTCATGGCCGCGATGGCCGAGCTGCGTGCTCCGGTCGACGAACTTGAGATGATCGTCGACAAGGATATGTGGCCGATGCCGTCCTACGGAGATCTGCTCTTCGAGGTGTAAAATTCTGGAAACCATTCAAATGCAGCCATATACGAGGCCGATATTGGCAGGGGGCGAGTTCGCCCCCTGTTTTCATGCATTTTCCACAATTATGATTGATTTTTTTATACATATATATTAAAATAGACACAAGTCGCAAAAAGCAGACCGAGAGGGTAAAGGAGGATGCACAAGTGATATCGAATCAGGTTTTACAGGCGACATTGGACGGGTTGAAGACGATCAGCAGGGTTGATCTGTGCGTGCTTGACACGGAGGGCATCATATTGGCGACGACGTTCCCGGAGGCGGAGGGCTTCCGCGGTTCGGCTCTGAGCTTTGCGGATTCACCCGCGGACAGCCAGGTAGTTTCCAACTGCCAGTTTTTCAAAGTGTTTGACGACCACCAGCTCGAGTATGTCCTGCTTGCAAACGGCAGCAGCGACGACGTCCACATGGTAGGGCGCATGGCTGCTTTTCAGATTCAGAATCTTCTTGTGGCTTACAAGGAACGGTTTGACAAGGACAACTTTATCAAGAACCTTCTTCTTGACAATCTGCTTCTGGTGGACATTTACAATCGCGCGAAGAAGCTGCATATCGACGCGGAGGCGCGCCGCGTCGTGTTTATTCTGGAGGTAAACAACGAGAAGGAGAGCAATTCGCTTGAGAGCGTGCGCTCTTTATTCGGCTCCCGCTCCGGGGACTTTATCACGGCGGTCGACGAGAAGAGTATTATCGTCGTGAAGGAGCTTGCCCCGCAGGAGGGTTATGCCGAGATGGAGAAGACTGCCGAGATGATTCTGGATTCGCTCGGCGAGGAGAAGAAAAAGGAGGCGCTGATCGCCTACGGCACGATTGTCGGGGAGATCAAGGAGGTGTCGCGCTCCTACAAGGAGGCGCGCATGGCGCTCAATGTCGGGAAGATCTTCTTCGCGGAGCGCTCTGTGATCGCGTACAGCTCGCTCGGTATCGGACGTCTGATCTATCAGCTCCCGATCCCGCTGTGCAAGATGTTTATCCGCGAGGTGTTCGAAGGGAAATCTCCGGACGACTTCGACGAGGAGACGCTGACTACGATCAACAAGTTCTTTGAAAACAGCCTCAATGTGTCCGAGACGTCGCGCCAGCTCTACATCCACAGAAATACGCTGGTCTACCGCCTGGATAAGCTCCAGAAATCTACCGGGCTTGATCTTCGTGTGTTTGAGGACGCGATCACGTTTAAAATCTCGCTGATGGTCGTAAAATATATGAAGTACATGGAGAATACAGAGTACTGAATTCGTGTTTAATTCATTATGGTTACACGGACGCCCTTGCAGGGATTGGTCAATGCCACGGCAAACACGCTTCCGCTC
>CANQIW010000141.1 GCA_947624055.1 uncultured Lachnospiraceae bacterium | reverse complement strand
GCGATCCTGAACATGGCGAGCAGCGGAAAGTTCACCTCCGACCGCACGATCCAGCAGTATGTCGACGAGATCTGGCACCTGGATAAGGTGGAAGTGAAGGTCGACCCGGAGTCGTTTGAGGTGTAAAGCTTAAGAGATTAAAATGAGGTAAGGGAATACAAAATGATAAGAAAAAGGCGGCTGATTTGCCGTCTTTTTCTATTACGACATCCCCATATGTCCCGGATCTTCGTCCTCGAAGTCGAACACATACCGCCCGCAGGCGTTGATGACATGCGTGTCCTGATATTTGTCGTAGCGCTTGTGGGCGCGCCCGTAGGACAGGTGGACATGTCCGTGCAGGAAGAATTTGGGCTTGTATTTTTCCATCAGGGTCAGGAAAACCCTGAAGCCCTGGTGTGGGAGGTCGCGCCCGTCGTTGAGCTGGTAGGCGGGAGCGTGCGTTACCAGAATGTCAAAACCGCGCCGCCGAAGAAGCTTGAATTTCAGTTTGGCGACCCGGCGGCGCATCTGGAATTCGGTGTATTGATAGTTTCCGGGGCGGTAACGCATGGAGCCGCCAAGACCTAAGATGCGCACGCCTTCGTGGACATAGATGTCGTCGTCGATGCAGATACAGCCGTCGGGCGGGATCTTGTCGTACTTCTCGTCGTGGTTGCCGCGCACATAAAGAACCGGCGCGGTGGTAAACGTCGCCAGAAACGAGAGATAGTGCGGATCCAGATCGCCGCAGGAGATGATCAGGTCAATCCCGTCCAGTTTGCTTTTTTCAAAATAGTCCCACAGATAAGGGGATTCCTCATCTGCGATCGCGAGTATGCGCATCGTCTTGTTTTCCTTGTTCTCAACTTCTTTTTTAGAGACCGGGACGGTTTTGCCGGTATCTATTATCTATGCGTTTATCGATACGTTTCCTGATCGATTCACCTGAGGCTGTAGCAATGCTCTGCTTTTCAGATCAGATCCGAGCAGTTGCCGCGGGTTTATTTCGCCTGCACTCCCTGCTGCGAGACGACCGGCTGGGCGTGCTCGCGCAGGTCTTCCTCTTTCGGGATGAAGCCGATGACGTTCTCCGCCAGCCAGTCCATCTTCATGATCTCCTCGGGCGTCAGGACAGCGTCCGGATTGCCCTCGATGATGCCGGTCTGGGAGTAGAGGACGCCCGCGAACGGGTTGAATTCCCCGGCGGTGATCGTATGCTTCAGCAGCTCAACGAGGCGTTTCGTTCCGACCGGCAGGTTTTTCGAGCAGATGACGTCGACGACGCCTGCCGACATGCCCCACCAGTAGTTGATCGCCTTTGCCGTGTTGTCGTCGTGCTTCCAGGTGCCGTCCATGATCGTGCGGATCAGGCGCTCGTAGAATTTGCCCCAGTGGCACAGCGGCATGGCCAGATTGCGCGGGCGGCCGTTGTCCATGTGGTAGATGCCGAAGTAGCGGGACGCGTCCTCCGGGATCACGATATCCCGAGCCGAGACGCAGTCCGGATGAGTACGCTGAATACTCTCGGTGACGTCATAATCCTTCAGCGTGGACCATTCCAGATAGACCCTGACCCGCGGGTTGATCATCTTGGCGCCGAGCGCGAAGGCGTTGATATTCGCGATGTTGCCGAACACCGGATAGTCGGTGATATAGGTGAGGATGTCGTTCTCTGCCATCGCGCCGGCGATGGCGCCCATCAGGAATTTTGCCTCGTGCATCCGCGCGTAGTAGGTGCGGATGTAGCGATGCGAGGTGTTCAGCGAGCAGTTGAGGATCTTGACGTTCGGGTGCGCGATTGCGGCCTTCACGCTGGCGGGCGCGAAGATCGGCGTCGTCGTGAAGATGATGTCACAGCCCTCTTCAATCGCTTTTTCAATATATTCATCTGCGTTTTGCTCAGTGACATTGTCAAAGTAGATCGTGCTGACCTCGTCCGGGAACATCTGCTCCAGATGCAGGCGGCCCAGCTCATGCGAGTAGGTCCATGCGGAGGAGGTGACGGTCTTTTCGTAGATAAACGCGATCTTCAGCTTCGTACTCTTCAGCTGCGCGGTGTTCAGCGGCAGCAGACGGCTTAAAGTGAGCTTTTTCTCCGGAACGGGGTTCATCTTCAGCTCGACTTCTTCGTCCTGCGTCAGCATCTTGAACTCTTCCCAGCTCTTCGCGACAAGCTCCTTGATCTCATTGGTGGTTCTGCCCACCAGCTCCTGATAACCGTACAGTTTTATAAAAGAAAGAAACGCATCGCCGGGCGTGATGGAAGAGAGCGCGTTGCCGCCTTTGGCCTCGTAGGCCGCGGTGAAGCGGTTGTACAGGGAATTGAAATCCATCCGCTCATCGTCCGTCCATACATCCTCCGGATTCTTGCCGACGATCTTCTGCAGTCTGGCGAAGCTGCCCTCCTTCGAGAACCAGATATAGTTGATCTTCGCGACCTTGTAGAAGTCGAGAAATTCAAAATAGATCTTGTTCTCTTTTTCTTCTGTGCGCTTCGGCATGATGCGGGTCACGTTTCCGGGAATGGAGACCGCCTGGAAATATTTCATGACGCTGACGCGCTTGTTGCCCTCTTCTATGTAAAACTTGTTCATGTACTCGTAAGCCTTGACCGGTTCGCGGATGCCCTCCTCCGCGTGGGCTGTGCTCAGATTGATCCACTTCTGCGCGAATTCGGAATTCTCGCTGAGGATCGGCATGAAATTGCCGGAGAACACGTTGCTGCGGCCCTCGGTCATGGTGCCGGCGATCTGATCGATCGGAATCTGCATAAGGCCGAGCGGGACCATGGAGTGCGTCTCATTCGACGGAAGAATATTTTCCAGCGCGTCCAGGATCGGTCGCTGACCGTGCATCATACGGGTCTGGTAGTCCTTTTTTCCGAGTTTGTATGCTTTTCTGTAATCTTCCAGTGACATTAGAGTCCTCCCTTATAAAATTCCTGTTTATTTATACTGTTGACCTATTATAATCGCTGGCATCGGGAATTTCAAGTTTATTATTTTTTGTGAATAAGCTGCGATATTCTGGCAATCCTATCATTGAACCGCAACAGGACCGCACCTTTGTGCGGGAAGAGGAATCTAATGGATGAGGTGAACGATATGAATAAGAGAGATTTTAAGAATTTCATCACGAAACGCAGCAGTATCTGGACGCTCAGCCTGTGTATCACGGGTATTCTTGTGCTGGGCGGTATTGCGGCGCTGAACGGCGCTCGCAGGACAAAAGACAAGGAAACGCAGATGGAGACCGAACTCGGACAGACGGCGTATCTGGGAGACGACGCGGCAGGCGGAGTCAATGACGATGAGCTGTTCCCGACACTGAATAAGGACGACGCGGAGGATATGGCGCAGGCTTCCGGCAGCACGGTGGATGAGGATGTGTCAGGCGCGAACACAGATACGGATACCGCAGAAGACGGCGCGGCTGAAGCGGCGGACACAGGAAATGTGACAGGTGACGACGCGGAGTCGGTCGCGGGCAGCCCGGCGGATGAGGCGGCGGCAGGCAATGAGGCGTCCGGCGCGCAGGATAATGCAGCGGAGGCGGCTTCCGGCGGTGTGATTTCCGAGCAGGCGCTGCTCGATGCGGGCATCAATTTCACGGAGCAGGAATCTCTCCTGTGGCCGGCCGCAGGCACGATCCTGATCGACTACAGCATGGACGGAAGCGTATACTTCCCGACGCTGGATCAGTACAAGTACAATCCGGCGCTGATCATCGGCAGCGAGGTCGGCAATCAGGTGCTGGCCGCCGCGAAGGGCATCGTCGAGACGATCCGTGTCGAGGATGAGACCGGTATCACGCTGGTGCTGAATATCGGCAACGGGTACAAGCTTACCTACGGGCAGCTCAAGGAGCTGGCGGTAGCCGAGGGCGACGTCGTCGACGCGGGCACGGTGCTCGGGTATGTCAGTGAGCCGACGAAATATTATACCGTGGAGGGCAGCAACCTCTATTTCGGTATGACGCAGAACGATGCGGCAGTCGATCCGGTGCTGTATCTGGAATAAGGAACACATCAGCAGGGTACATGGGATGACGCAGAGCAGCGCATCCCCGGGTGTGGCCGCAGACTGCAGAAGTAAGTTTTTCGTGCGGATAAAAAATTCGCACAGCTGAAAAAATGAGGAGTATAATATAGTATACAATCTGCAGTCGGCGTTTCACTTGTGTTTTGCAATTTATCTGGGTGAGGTACTAGCTTGTGCCGGTTGCTTCAAATACAGGGGATGGTTTGCCATCCCTTTACATAGAAGGCAATTTGGGATAAAATTCAGGGGAAATGAAGTATATTTTTTCCTGATTTTATTTTTGCGTTGATGCAGGTGCCGGAATATGGATCGGCCGGTTAAGATGTTCGGCAGTACATATGGCAGAGGGTAGTACATAACAGGAGGCGGAATATGAATTATACATATATCCTGCGCTGTGGCGACGGCTCGCTCTACACAGGCTGGACGAACGATCTGGAAAAGCGTATCCGGGCGCACAGCGAAGGACGGGGCGGGAAATATACGAGAAGCAGGCTTCCGATAAAGCTGGCCTACTATGAGGAATATGAGACGAAGGAGGAGGCCATGCGCCGGGAGTGGGAGATCAAGCAGCTGACTCGGGCGCAGAAGGAGGAGCTGATCGAAAGAAATTGAAAAAAATAAATCCGTTTACTCCTGTTTCAAATTTCTTGACGGGGCTTCGTTCTTAGGATAAAATAAAGTGTACTTTATATTTTCCTAAACGGAGGGGTGACATGAGCTATATAAAGCGTGCGCTGGAGCGCAAATTCCTTCATATGAATTCCTTTTTTAAGGCGGTTCTTGTGACCGGAGCGAGACAGGTTGGAAAAACGACCATGCTGAAGCATCTGGCCGAGGGACAGGATCGCACGTACGTTTCGATGGACAATGCGATGCCCCGTATGTTGGCGAAGTCCGATCCGGTACTGTTTTTTCAGACATACCGGCCGCCGGTCATCATTGATGAAATACAAAAAGCGCCGGAGCTGTTTGAGCAGATTAAGATCATCTGCGATGAGAGTGAGGAAAAAGGGCTGTTCTGGCTGACTGGATCACAGCAGTATAAGATGATGGAGAATGTCCGGGAAACTCTGGCGGGAAGAGTCGGAATCCTGGAGCTCTACAGCCTTTCCGGAGCTGAGGCGGAGGGAGTCTCCTTTCCGGATGAGCTTGATTTTTCGCTGCCCTGTCTGCAGGCGAGACAGGTTCTTGTGAGGAAAAACAATATTGTTGATGTGTTTGACCATATCTGGCGAGGCGGAATGCCGGCGGTATTATCGGCGGACGCGGAGCAGAGGCAGGAATATTTTAATTCTTATATTGAGACATATCTCATGCGGGATGTGTCCGAGGAGGGCGGCATCACAGATACCGTACGTTTTCGTAAGTTTTTGAATGCCTGCGCGGCTCTGGCTGCGGAACCGGTGAATTATAAGAAGCTGTCGGAGGCAGCGGAGGTCTCTCAGCCTACGGCAAAAGAATGGCTCCGGCTTTTGCAGGGGTTGGGGATTGTATATCTGCTGCCGGCTTATGCTAACAATGCGCTTAAACGTCTTGTGAAGACGCCGAAGCTGTATTTTTGTGATACGGGTCTGTGTGCGTATCTGTCTATGTGGCTTACCAGGGATACCTTGATGAATGGGGCGGCCAACGGTCATTATTTTGAAAACTATGTGGTGATCGAGCTCCTGAAGAATTACGCGTACGCGCCTGCCAGGGCAAGTCTCTCCTATTACCGGGACTCGAATGCGAAGGAGATTGATGTCCTTGTGGAGGAAAACGGGGTGATCCACCCGCTTGAGATTAAGAAATCTGCAAATCCCGATCGCCGTGAGGTTAGAAAATATGAGCTGCTCGGTCAGGCCGGACTTGAGCAGGCGAGCGGAGGTATTGTCTGTATGTGCGAAGAAGTTATTCCAATTGATACGAAGAACTGCTTTATCCCCTGTAATGTGCTGTGACGGATTTGCCAGCTAAACGCAGTTTTCAGAAAGGAGACCACCGATGCGACTGATACATATAGCTGATCTGCACATAGGAAAATCGCTGGGCGAATTCAGCCTGATCGAGGATCAGAAATT
>CANQIW010000140.1 GCA_947624055.1 uncultured Lachnospiraceae bacterium | reverse complement strand
ACGATGCCCGTCAGCACCAGGCCGCTCGGGATCGGGTTGACGTAGGCCTCCATGCTCTGCACGCCGTCCACCACGATCGGAGCCTTGCGCCCCTCGATGTAGCCCTTCAGCGCCAGAAACAGGTACACGGCCGTGTCCATGATATTGAGCCCGATGATCTTGCGGATCAGGTTCTTCTGCAGCAGCAGATTGGAAAACCCGATCACGAACAGGAGCATCGCGACCGCCTCTTCATAATTGTTCGCCAGATTTGCAAGGTTCATGATTAGTAGCCTCCCTTTCGGAACATCACAAAGAACGTGTACATTGTCCCGGCGACCACGATCCCGACGCAGATGTTCAGGATCAGGATCAGGCCGCTGCTCAGGATCGCGCCCGGCGTCCCCAGCGGGATCACGCTCTCGATGTGGTTCGCGCCCGTGTAGAAGGAATAGCACTTCGACAGGGAATAGCACGCCAGCGCGCAGAAGCTGAGCTTCTTGTAGGTCTTCGCGGTGAAGAAGCGCTCCGTCTTCTTAAAGCCGAACGCGTTCAGGTAGAGGATCAGCCCGGCTCCGATGATCGCGCCGCCGGAGAAGCCTCCGCCCGGTCCCAGATGCCCGCAGAGAATCACATAGATGCCGAAGATCACGATCGTCGGCACGAGGATCCTCGCCACGGTCTGAAGGATCACATCGTCCTTCGGCTCATAGGCGCCGTCGTTCTGTTCGTCCTCGAGTTCTTTTTTCTTATTCTTATCGATGCGAAGCAGGATCAGCACCGTGCACGTCGCGATAAAGAGCACATGCGACTCGCCCAGCGTATCAAACGCGCGGTAGTCGAGGATCATGCCGGTGACGATATTCACCGACCCGGTCTCCTGCAGGCCGTCTTCGATGTAGCGCCTGGACACCTCGTTGTTCACCGGGCGCTCCGCCGAGCCGATCGACGGCAGCTGTGAGATCGCTATCAGCAGCATCGCCAGAAGCAGCACGCAGAACAGCGCGCACGATACACGGTAGAGCTTTTCGAAAACGCGGACCTGCCTGTTGTTGTTGAGATCATAGACCTTCTTCAGGACGCGCTTCTTCTCCTCGGCTCGCTCCTTCTTCGTCTGTTCGTCCTCCTCGAACGGCTTCTGCGGCCGCATCTCAACATTTCCAAGGAGCAGATCCTGATCCCCGTCCAGCCACTTTCTCAGCTTCCCGGAGGCTGTCTTCCTGTATTCCAGTTCAGAAAGTTTCCTGCTCATCTGATCTCCTCCTTCCCGTCCGGCCACTCGCCTGAATTTCCGTCAGATTCCCTGTCCGGGCTCCTGGCCGGATCCCCGTCGGATTCCCTGTCCGGCCTTTTATCTAAATTCTCGTCAAATCCCTTGTCCAAACTTTCATCCGGTTTCCCGTCTGCCTCTCCGTCCGGCTGCCCGATCAGATTTTCGTCCGTCTTTTCGTTCGCTTTCACGATCGCCTGGATCTTCTTCAGTGTGACAAAGAACAGCAGACTCGTGACGCCCGCGCCGACCGCAGCCTCCGTGATCGCCAGATCCGGCGACTCCAGCAGCAGCCAGATGATCGACATCACCAGACTGTAGGACATATAGATCAGGATCGAATTCAGCAGATTTTTGGAAAGGCTCACCGAGACGGCGCAGACGACCAGAAATCCCAGTAAAATATAAGTAAAGATCTGCATGTCACGCCTCCTCCCGCGCAGGTTCGGCATCTGATACACTGTCCGATCCGTTCGCAGCTGCCTCTGCGCCATCCGCCTGCCCTGCCTCGTCCGCCTTCTTTTCCCGGGCAGCATCTCCATGCAGCTTCTGCTCCAGCTCCCGGATCGTATACCTGCGGTAATGTTTCTCCGGCTCCTCGTCGGTCGACACCTCCAGCCTCGCGATCAGATGCGAGGACGCCGGCGACGAGAACCACAAAAACACGATCACGAGGAACAGCTTCAGCGAGGTGAACGTGAAGCCGCTCATCAGGATCAGCCCGACCAGCGAAAACCCGATGCCGAGCGTGTCGCCCATCGCGGCCGCGTGCATGCGGTTCAGCACATATTTAAAGCGAAACACCCCGACCATCTCGATCAGAAAAATGAAAAGGCCAAAGAGGAGCAGAAACGCCCCGGCCAGAAAACGGATCCACTCAATCGCCGCCATTTCGTCTCTCCTCCTTCTCCTTCTTTTCCCGATAGACGCCCATATATACCCGGGTCAGCACGATCACCGCGAGGAAGCTCAGCATCGCGTAGATCAGGCAGATATCCGCCAGATACCCCTCCTCGAGCATCAGCGCGAGGATCGCGATAATGACCATGACCATCGTACCCATCATGTTGACCGCGACGATCCGGTCCGCCACGCGCGGCCCGATGATCGCGCGCACCAGACAGAGCACGACCATGATCGCGAGAAAGATCAAAGCCCCGGTAAACAACGCGTGATACGCCGTCTCAAGTCCCGGTATTCCTTTTCCCATCGTCCATCCACCTCGTTTTCCTTATAAAACTTCCCGAATTCCACGGCATAACGCAAAACACATCCGCGCCCCAGCCACTTCTTCGGCGCAGATGAGTCTCTTTCTTTCCTATTCAGGTGTTACTCCTCTTCCAGCGCCGAAAGCATCTCCACAAACACGGAGCTGTCCACACCCTCACCCAGACTCTCGTCCAGACAGTGCACGACATACTCCGAGTCCTCCAGCGAAACCGTGATCGTCCCCGGCGTCAGCGTGATCGCGTTCGCCAGAAACGCCCTGCCCGTCTCCGTCTTCAGATCCGACTGAAAACTCACAAGCGCCGGCTCCAGCTCTTCCCTCTCGGAAAGGATCATGCGCATGACCGCAAAATTCGCCGCGACGATCTCCTTCACCAGCACGACCGCGTAGCGCACAAATCCGACGCAGCGCTTCAAAAGAGCTTTCTCCTTCTGAATGCTGTAGTCCATGAATCTGCAGACAAACGCGAACATAACCGCCGCGATCACCAGTCCGAACAGACAGATCTCCAGTGTGATATTTCCGTTAAAGATCACCCACAACGCAAAAAACAACAGATACATAGTAAAAAGCCTCTTTCTTTCGCGTTTCGATTAAAAGTTCCACTTATTTTAACGCAATCCCTCGATTTCGTCCAGACCTATCTTCAAAATAATCGGCCGCCTGCAGCCGGCTTCTCCAAATCTTCCGTCAAAAATAACTTCCTCCCAGATAGACAATACCGAAATAGACCAGGCCGAAGTACAGATGCGCTGCTATCAGAAAGATTGCCGCAGCCAGCCAGGCCAGTCTCCCCCACGCCCTGTTCTCACGCACATATACGATAAGCGACGTATTTCCGGATGCCCTGTACGCGTCATACAGCTTCTTCACATTCTTGTACAGCCAGCACAGGCTGATCACAAAAACCGGGAACAGGCAGAAGCAATAGCCCCAGGTGAGGTTTCCGTCGTTCTGTCGCAGCCCCATGTCGTTGATAAACAGATACTCTAACAGTCCCACCAGCCACATCAGCCAGGTCACACGGAAACGCCGATCCTCTTTCAGCTCGCGCAGATTCGCCAGCAGCACGACCAGCGGGAATGCTGCGGACTGCAGAAGCGAAGCGATCGGATGGTTCGTGCGCAGACGCAGGACATACGCGAGCGAAAATCCAAGCGAAGAATTCCCGTTGCTGCCGTTGAACAGGATCGCGTTCTGTCGGATCAGCACGAGCAGAGAAATCAGAATCGGAATCCCGATCACGATCTGGCGCCCCAGCGTCCTCCCCTTCGCCGCGATGCAGTCCGTCAACAGCATAATCGCCATCGCCGGAGCAAACGCGACGATGAAATTCGGCTTGCACAGATTGGTAAATATGAGAAGAACCGTAAACCAGATAAAATCAAACGCGGAAAATTTCTCGCGGTAGGTCTCCTGATAACCATAATAAAACAGCAGGACACACATGGCTCCGAATTTCATGCCGATGTAAGTTGAATTGTGCCAGATCGTGGGCGTCTGGAGTCCCAGATAGCGGTTCGGATTCAGAGCCCTGATATAAATCGGCGCGACGACCATGCAGCCGATCGCCAGCAGATGCAGGATCACCGGATTGCCCTCCGGCATCAGCCTGCGCATAACGCGGTATGTCACCCAAAGCGTCCCGAGCGTGAGCGCCGAGAGCAGGATCCCGACCGCTTTTGCGTTCAGGCCGAGATCTCTGAACATCATGCCGAAAATCTGCTCCATCAGGCTGTAAGCCGGCTGCCGGATCCCTTCCTCGATGTGCGCGATCAGATCCGACGGATAGTTCCCCAGCTTACCCGGATAGGCAATTGCCTGCCGCATGAACATACGGTACAGCATCGCTCCCCAGCCCGCATAGAAGAAAACAAACAGTGTATTCCACACAACGTTTCTCTTTTTTGTATCCATATTTTTCTCTTTCCTCTCCCGGACATCCCGACCCCGTCTTATCTTTTCCTGTATCTTCCATGTATCCTCACTGCAAATAATCCCGTTCCTGCAGCTTCAGCAGCAAACCTTCCGCCTGAGCTGAACAAAATACTATAATACCAGCGCATCATACAGTGCGCGGATCGCGGTCTCAAAATCAGCGTTGCTGACGCCGATCGTACAGTTGATCTCGTTGGAACCCATATCGATCATCTTGATGTTGACCCGCGCCTCCCCGAGCGAGCCGAAAAACCTTGCCGCGATTCCGCTCTCGGAGCGCATCCCCCTGCCGACGACCGTCACGAGCGCCATGTCCTCGTCCACGCTGATCTTATCCGGGCGGAGCAGCCGCTGCAGCGAGGCCGTGATCGCCTCCTGCTTCTGCCGGTACTCCTCCAGCGGCAGGATCACACTGATCGTGTCGATGCCGGAGGGCATATGTTCAAAAGTGATGTGATTTTCGTCGAACGCCTCGAGCAGCTTGTGACAGAAGCCGATCTGCGCGTTCATGCGGTTCTTCGCGATGCTGATCGCCGCGAAGTTCTTCCGCCCCGCGATCCCGGTGATCGGGACTTCCTGCTCGGGTCTAAGCTTCCGGCAGATCAGCGTACCCTTCTCATCCGGGTGATTTGTGTTGCGGATATGGATCGGGATCCCCTCCCGGCGCGCCGGGTAGACCGCGTCCTCGTGCAGCACGGCCGCCCCGCGGTAGGAGAGCTCCCTCAGCTCCGCGAAGGTCATCGCGTCGATCTTCCTCGGCTCCTCGATGATCGCCGGATCCGCCAGCAGGAAGCCTGAGACATCCGTCCAGTTCTCATACAGATCCGCCTGCACGGCGCGCGCCACCAGAGCGCCTGTGACGTCCGAGCCGCCCCGCGTAAAGGTGTGGATCTCCCCCGCGTCATCCGCGCCATAGAATCCGGGGATCACCGCGCGCTCCGCTCTCGAGAGCCGCCCGCGCAGGAAAAAGTTCGTCCGCTCGTCCTCGAAGTATCCGTCCTGGCCGAAGCGCACGACCTCCGCCGCGTCCACAAACTCGCAGCCCAGATAGTCCGCCAGCAGAAGGCCGCAGAGATATTCGCCCCGGGAGGCCGCGTACGCCTCCCCCGCGCCCTTGGAGAACGCATACTCCATGCGCTCAAACTCTCTGTCCAGCGAGACCGAAAGTCCCAGCTCGTCAATAATATCCTGATAACGCGCCCGGATCTTCTCCTGGATCGCCCTGCCGCTCCTTCCCTGACTGATCTCCGCGTAATATCCATACAGAAGATCCGTCACCTTATCGTCCGCCGCGGAACGCTTCCCCGGCGCGCTCGGCACGATGTAGCGCCTGCCCGGATCGCTCTCCACGATCTCCTTCACCTTCCGGAACTGCTTCGCGTCCGCGAGCGAGCTTCCCCCAAACTTTGCGGCAATCACCTGTTCAGCATTCATCTGTCTGCTCCCTTATCCCTTTGTTCTTCTATATGCCCCAACAAACGCTATGGACTCCACCTATCATATCACTACTTCCGGAAAATGGCTATCTTTTTCGCATAAAATCGCGCAGACAAAAACACCTTCGGGCGAAAGCCGCTGAGAGCTCTTCCCGAAGGTGCCTTGTTCCTTTATGAATGTTTCATTCGCTCTTACGAGGATTTCTTCCGCGACATCACGATACTCTGGATCACGAGGAACAGGCAGAGCATGCCCGCGGTCGTGATACCGATCCA
>CANQIW010000139.1 GCA_947624055.1 uncultured Lachnospiraceae bacterium | reverse complement strand
GCAAAATGGATGATGACCCATCCGGACGTTCTGATCCTGGATGAGCCAACGCGTGGTATCGACGTCGGCGCGAAGTACGAGATCTACTGCGCGATCAACGATATGGCGCGCGAGGGGAAGGCGGTCATCGTGATCTCTTCCGAGATGCAGGAGATCATCGGCACCTGCGACCGCGCGTACGTCATCAATGAAGGCCGGATCGCGGGTGAGCTCGGCCGCGAAGAGCTGAGCCAGGAGAACATTATGAAATGTATCATGGCGAGCAACGGGAAAGGAGAAGAATAATGGAAGAGAAGAAAAAATATATTAATCTGGACATCAAGTCCTTCGGCATGATCGCGGCGCTGATCATCATTTTCCTGATCTTTTATGTGATGACGAAGGGATCCAACGCGACGCCGACCAACATCAACAACCTGATCATGCAGAACGGCTACATCATCATTCTGGCGACCGGCATGCTGCTGTGCGTGCTGACCGGCTACATCGATCTGGGCGTCGGCTCCGTCGTCGCTCTGGGCGCGGCCTGCGCGGCGAAGCTTGTCGTGGAGCAGGGCTGGGCGGTTCCGCTGGCATGGCTGGTGGCGGTAGGCATCGGTCTGGCGATCGGTATCTTCGCCGGATTTTTCATCGCTTACCTGGATATCCCGCCTTTCGTTGTGACACTGGCGACGATGCTGATGGGCCGTGGTCTTACATACACGCTGCTGAAATCCCTGACGGTCGGACCGCTTCCGGCTGACTACTCCTTCATTGGCGTCGGCTTCCTTCCGACTGTGAAGATCGCGTTCGGGGGCGGACAGATCGATCTGGTCTGCCTGATCGTCGCGGCGGTCGTCTCCGTGGGGCTGATTTTCTCGGAGATGAAGACGATCCGCACGAACAACAAGTACGGATTCGCGAATCTTGTGCCGTGGCAGATGGTCATCAAGGACGTCGTCATTCTTGTCATCGTCTGGTTCTTCTTCTCCAGACTTGGCATGTACAATGGCATTCCGATCCAGCTGGTCGTTCTTGCGGTGATTGTCGGGATCTATCATTTCATCACGAGCAAGACGGTAGCCGGACGTCAGATTTACGCGATGGGCGGCAACGCGAAGGCGGCAAGCCTTTCCGGCGTCAATACGCGCAAGGTGTTCTTCTGGGTTTATGTGAACATGGGCGTGCTCGCGTCGATCGCAGGCATCGTACTCTCGGCCCGTCAGGGCGGCGCGAACCCGAAGATGGGCGACGGCGTTGAGATGGATGCGATCGCATCCTGCTACATCGGCGGCGCGGCGGCGTCCGGCGGTGTCGGCACGATCATCGGCGCTGTGGTAGGCGCCCTGGTTATGGGTGTTCTGAACAACGGCATGTCCATGTGCGGTATGTCCACGGATCTGCAGAAGGTGGTCAAGGGCGCCGTGCTTCTCGGCGCGGTCGTGCTCGACGTGTCCACAAAGAAGAAGAAAGGCTGACCGGACGGCTGTTTTCGGACGAAAGTCCGGGAGAGAAGGCGAATTTGCGGATTCCTGCCGGACAGAGATTTGCAGGAGGAAGGTCTGGCTTTCAGAACAGCAGAATACAGATAAAGTAATGAGGACCGGGCTGAATTCCTTTTCTGGGGGATTCACGCCCGGTTCTCTGCTGATACGCGGCGATCTTCACGACTGTTTGGGCACAAAAATCCGGACAGCCTTTCCGTGAAGAAAAACAGTGGACATGACCGGTCGCGGGAAGCAGAAAGAATCGATAGTCCGTTTTGACATGAGGATGCTGTTGTGGTAGTATGAAAGGGAATATTTTGCTGATCGTCTGCCCGGTGCGGAAGTTTTTCTTCCGGGGTTATGGTGAAGACGGGGCAATGGGCAGCGACCGACGGATTTTACGGAAAAGAGGTGGATGCCGTGAGACTCTTTGTAGCGGTTCAATTGTCCGAACCGATGAAAAATTCTCTCGTGGAAGTGATGCATGACATGAAGAATCAGGGCGTGAGCGGAAGCTATGTCCCGAAGCAGAATCTGCACATGACGCTGACCTTTATCGGGGAGACCGACAAGCGACAGCAGATCCAGGAGATCATGAGCGAGATCGGATTCCAGCCGTTTCGCATCGCTCTGACGGAGGCGGGAAATTTCGGGGACACACAGTGGATCGGCGTGAAGGGGAATCAGAAGCTGAAGGGGTATGTGAACGAGCTGCAAAAGAGATTCAGGGAGCAGGGCATCCCGTTCGACGGGAAAAAGTTCACTCCGCACATCACGCTCCTGCGAAAGGCGAAGGCCAGCCGCCCCTATACGGTGAAGACGCCGAAGATTGAGATGAATGTGGAGAAGATATCTCTCATGAAATCGGAGCTGAAGGACGGAAAGTCGGTGTACAAGGAGATACATTCTGTGCCTGTTTAATGAAGAAGTTGAAATATATAGAAAACAGGTAAGGAAAAGTGTGTTATATTATGAGACAAAGGAGTGTGACAAATGGATTTCGACAATTTTATAGACAAAGATATTAGAAACAAATTCGAATTTTACAGTTATGGACATGCGCTGGAAATCTTGTGTGATGCATTTCCACAAGAGTGGGAAGAGCTGCAAGAGTGTTTGCGGCGGTTAAAACTTACTGTTTCAGACCTAAAGAAAGAAGGCGGAAATGAATCGCCTATACCGAAAAAATTTGATAACATTTTATATCCTTATGGGTGGCGAGAGATACGAATTAGTGGTGATCTGATCGTTAAAAAATATCCGAGACAAGCAGCGCAAAGGCGGGGACGATTTGCGAAAGAGCCGTATGAAACGGAAACAATTGAAGGTTATATTGATGGGCATAATATTGATTTTTTGAAGAATAAGGTTGCTTTTGACTTGGAATGGAATAGTAAAGATCAGACCTTTGACAGAGATCTTTTGGCAATGAGAACATATTTTGATTGTGGCTTGATTGATGTAGGGGTGATTGTGACAAGGTCAGAGGAACTCAATGAAATATTTAAGCAAGAAGAGGATAATAAAGGTCATTCATTGATGAAAAAATATGGGGCTAGTACAACATGGCTTGGGAAATTAACTTATAGGTTAGATTCGCGTCGCAATGGTGGTTGCCCTATTTTGGCAATAGGTATAAGAAAGGAATGTGTGGAGGGATATGAAAGATTTAATAAGTACTATTCAAAATTTGAAAATGTTTACCCAGGAAAAGAAATATAATACGATTTATGCAGATCCACCCTGGCAATTCCAGAATAGAACAGGAAAGATTGCTCCGGAGAATAAACGGCTTGCCAGATATGAAACCATGTCAGTTGAGGATATTAAAGCATTGCCTATTGCAGAAATAAGCGGAGATAAAGCCCATCTATATTTGTGGGTTCCTAATGCGTTGCTTCCGGATGGACTTGCCGTTATGGATGCCTGGGGATTTGATTATAAAGGAAATATTGTTTGGGAAAAAGTTCGGAAAGATGGTGGTCCTGATGGCCGGGGTGTAGGATTTTATTTTAGAAATGTAACGGAATTAGTATTATTTGGGATAAAAAAAAGAAGTGCGCCAAATAGAACACTTTCACCGGCGCGATCCCAAGTAAACTTAATCAGAACCATGAAAAGGGAGCATAGCAGAAAGCCAGATGAATTAATTCCAATTATTGAGGCCTGTAGTCAGGGACCAAGAATTGAGCTTTTTGCAAGAGGAGTACGAACTGGCTGGGATATGTGGGGGGATCAGGCTACATCTGATTATGAACCGACATGGAGTACATATGCGAACCATACAGTCGCAAACGGGTGATTATGTTAAGTGAGTTTAGGTAATCGGGAGGATGCAGAGATGACTTACCAGGAGGTTTTGGAGCAGGCGAGAGGAAACGTCGGCGCGTACTGCAAGGTGTGCCCGGTCTGCAACGGGAGAGCCTGTAAGAATCAGGTGCCGGGACCGGGCGCGAAGGGCACGGGGGATACGGCAGCGCGCAATTACGACAAGTGGCAGGAGATCCGCGTGGTGCTGGACACGATCTGTGAGAACGGCGCGCCGGATACGACGTTTGAGCTGTTCGGGCGGACGTTCCGCTATCCGTTTTTCGCCGGACCGCTGGGCGCGGTAAATCTGCACTACGGCGACAAGTACGACGACACGGCTTACAACAATATCCTTGTGTCGGCGTGCAGTGAGGCCGGTATCGCGGCGTTTACGGGTGACGGCGTGAACCCGGTGGTGATGCAGGCCGCCTCGAAAGCGATCGCGGCGGCGGGCGGCGTGGGAGTGCCGACGGTCAAGCCGTGGAACATTGACCTGATCAGGGAGAAGCTTGCGCTCTGCAGGGAAGCCGGGAGCTTCGCGGTGGCGATGGATGTGGACGCGGCGGGACTGCCGTTTCTGAAGAATCTGACGCCGCCGGCGGGCAGCAAGACCGTGGCGGAGCTCGCCGAGGTCGCGCAGCTTTGCGGCGTGCCGTTTATCGTGAAGGGGATCATGAGTGCCAAGGGAGCGCTGAAGGCGAAGGAGGCCGGAGCGTCCGGCATCGTGGTCAGCAATCACGGCGGACGTGTGCTCGACCAGTGCTCCGCGACGGCGGAGGTGCTCGGTGAGATCGCGGATGCATTGCGGGGAAGCGGCATGAAGATCCTTGTGGACGGTGGGATCCGCAGCGGCGTCGATCTGTTCAAGGCGCTGGCGCTCGGCGCGGACGCGGCGCTGATCTGTCGCCCGTTCGTACCTGCGGTGTACGGCGGCGCGGAAGAGGGCGTGAAGCTCTATGTAGAGAAGATTGGCTCTGAGCTTGCCGATACGATGGCGATGTGCGGCGCGAAGAATCTGGCGTCGATCACGCGGGATATGGTCAGAGTGTGACAATAGAGATGCCGCAGTCCAGGACGGTGCGTTTCGGGAGTCAGCGTGTCAGGGAGACAATACAGGAGTGTGGGAGCGAAACAGGTTGTCTTGACTGGATGAGATGAGAAAGGCAGGTAGCAGGATGCAGTACAGAAATGATCGCAAGGGAAATCAGCTCTCGATTCTCGGGTACGGCTGTATGCGTTTCACGAAAAAGGGGTCGGAGATCGACTTGGAGAAGGCGGAGCAGGAGGTCATGTACGCGATCCGTCACGGGGTCAATTATCTCGATACGGCCTACGTGTACGGCGGGAGTGAGGAGGCGGTCGGAAAAATTCTGGCGAAGAATCACTGCCGGGATCAGATCAACCTTGCGACCAAGCTGCCGCACTACCTGATCCGTTCGGTCGATGGCGCGGAGAAAAAATTTCAGGAAGAGCTGCGGCGTCTGCAGACTGATTACATCGACTACTACCTGATGCACATGCTCAACGATGTGAAGACCTGGGAGCGCCTGAGCGGGCTCGGCATGCAGGACTGGATCCGGCAGAAGAAGGAGAGCGGACAGATCCGGAACATCGGTTTTTCTTATCATGGGAACAGCGGGAATTTTCGCAGTCTTCTGGACTCCTACGACTGGGATTTCTGCCAGATTCAGTACAATTATCTGGACGAGCACTCGCAGGCCGGACGCGAGGGTCTGACCTACGCGGCGTCGAAAGGCATTCCTGTGATCATCATGGAGCCTCTGCGCGGCGGGCGGCTCGTGAATCTCCTGCCAACGGGCGCGAAGGAGCGGATCGCAAGCTCCGGGAAATTTGCGTCTCCGGCGGAGCTTGGCTTCCGATGGCTCTGGAATCAGCCGGAGGTGACGGTCGTCCTCTCGGGCATGAATTCCCTTGAGATGGTACAGGAGAATCTGCGCGTCGCGGATGAGGCACGCGTCGGGGAATTTACGGAGGAAGATCTCGGACTCGTGGATCAGGTCAGGCAGGAGATCAACCGGAATATGAAGGTCGGCTGCACCGGCTGCGTGCCCTGTCCGAACAAGGTCGACATTCCGATGGCGTTTCACTGCTACAATCTGAAATATACAGAAGGAAAAAAATCCGGAATGTGGGAATATCTCCAGTCGACCGCGATGCGCCGGGAGACTTCGAGCGCGTCTCAGTGCATTGGCTGCGGGAAATGTGAGAAGCACTGTCCGCAGGGAATACCGATCCGCGAGAAGCTGAAGGAGGCAGCGCGCGAGCTCGAGACGCCGAAGTACCGGGTGATGAAGTGGGCGGTGAAGACGTTTAAGATCTATTAAAAAATGG
>CANQIW010000138.1 GCA_947624055.1 uncultured Lachnospiraceae bacterium | reverse complement strand
GGTCGGAAGCTTCACGGGAGCGGTTTCGTGGGCGAAGACGATCAAGCTCTGGGTCGTCTGCTACATCGGCAACCTGATCGGTTCTGTGGCGACGGCGGTGCTCTTTGTCCTGACCGGGCTGGATACGGACGCTACCGGCACGTTCCTCTCGAACGCGGCGGCGGGCAAGATGGCGGGCGCTCCGCTGAATCTGTTCACGAAGGCGATCTTCTGCAATATGCTGGTCTGTCTGGCGATCTGGTGCGGTGCGAAGCTGAAATCCGAGGGCGCGAAGATTGCGATGAACTTCTGCTGCGTGGCGACCTTCGTTACCTGCGGCTTTGAGCACAGCGTCGCAAACATGACCTTCCTGACGATCGGACTGATGAACCCGATGGAGGCGACGGTCAGCATCGGCGGATTTTTCTATAATCTTCTGATCGTCACGGCCGGCAACATGGTGGGCGGCGTGCTGCTCATCGCGCTTCCGTATTATCTGATCGCGAAGGAGAAATAGGCAGGAGAAGGAACTCAGGCACAAGAATGCCATTCAGGAATGAGAAGAGACTGTCACCAGATGATCTGGCCGGCGTTTTCCGGCCGCGTTTTCCGGGAAACGGAGGAAGATTGTCTGGGGCAGTCTCTTTCTGCATGAGCATGAATTGCTGTTTTTAGACCTTCAATGGATCGACCTGTCCGCTGAGGAAGACGGGAACGGATCAATTCGTTTCCCGCGCGCGTTCAAGCGCCTGTGCGATCGCGGACAGAAGAAGCTGCGAGGTATATTTGTTCTCCTGCGGGCAGGTGATATCCTCGATCGACTGTTTCTCCAGGATCTGGGATGTGATGTGTTCCAGGGACGGGGAGACGAGCGGATAGGCCGCCGCGGTCGTTTCGCTTAAGTTCACCAGCCGGATCGCGTTGATATGGTTCCGGTCAACGCTGACCTCCACATCCACGGTGGAATCTCCGAGCGTGACCGGCGTTGTGTAGACTCCGGCGGTGAAAACTTTTTCCTCCGGCACGGGGGCGGAGGACTTTCCCCCGCGCTCCTTCAGTTTTCCTGAGAACATCAGTACCAGGCAGACGATCAGCAGGATCGCGAGAAAGAACAGCAGAAGGGTATAGATGATCTCACGGGTTTTAAGCACAATGATTTTTGGATTAGAACTCATAGCATACTCCGGGACAATTCATAGTTAATATAGTGTATTTGCGTGGGTCAGGCTTTATGATAACAATTATTTGCAAAAAATCACAGCCTGTGGTATGATGTAAAAATAATGGGATTATTGTGACCACAGACAGGACAAGGGAGATATCTTTATGAAAGATTATTTGATAACAACAGACAACATGGGCGATCTTCCGGATGAGTATATCGCGGAGCATCAGATCCCGACGATGTCATTGACGTATCTTCTGGACGGACAGACTTACACCGAGGAGAACTCGCTTCCGTACAAGGAGTTTTACAGGAAGATGCGCGAGGGCTGTATGCCGACGACTTCCCAGGTGAATCCGGCGGAGGCGAAGGAGTATCTCGAGAGGTTTCTGGAGAGAAACAAAAACCTTATTCACATCGCTTTTTCCGGCGGCTTAAGCGGTACGTACAACAGCGTGCGCATGGCGGCGCAGGAGCTGATGGAGGAGCGGCCGGACTGCCGGATCACGGTTGTGGATTCCCTTGCGGCATCCATGGGCGAAGGGCTTTATGTATACAAGGCGCTGGAGCAGCAGGAGGCCGGGCTCGATTACGATGGGATGGTGCGGTGGCTTGAGGACAACAGGCAGCACATCTGCCATTATTTCACGGTGGATGACCTGTTCCATCTGTACCGGGGCGGACGTGTCTCCAAAACGGCCGCGGTGGTCGGGACGATGATCAATCTCAAGCCGGTGCTGTATGTGGACAAAGAAGGGCATCTCATCCCGATCGCGAAGGTGCGCGGGCGCAGGAAGTCCCTGAACGCGCTGGTCGACTATATGGAGAAGCGGATCGGGAGTTACAGAGACAAGAATGATATTGTGTTTATCAGTCACGGGGACTGCTATGAGGATGCGCTCTACGTGCAGGAGCAGGTGAAGAAGCGTCTGGGTATTGAACGGTTTATGATCAATCCGATCGGACCTACGATCGGCGCGCACGCCGGCCCGGGGACGGTCGCCCTGTTCTTTATGGGGGACGCGCGGTAAGGATTCGGAATTACTCAATGATTTCTCCTGGCTCAGGTTTTGATATGGCCTGAGGAGGCAGGCAGGGAGGTCAGCATGAAAGGGAAACGACTGGCATTGTTATTATCTGTGATACTTACGGCATTTCCTGCCGCGGGTGTGACAGTGCGCGCACTTGCGGGCGGGACGGATGTATCCGCCGCGGAGGACGCGGCAGGCCGGTCGGAGCATGTTGAGAGGACGGTGAAGCATACCGTTCCCTGCGTCGGCTACGCGGTCAATTCCTCCAGACAGAAACCGGACGCGTACGGGATAAGTACGATCGGCATAGGAGGATTTTCCGGCAGCTTTGGCGCGCAGCTCAGGGAGGGAAGCCTTGAACGGACGGTCTACGACGCTTTGGTTTCGAGTTATGTGAAGGATAAAAAGACGGATAGCGTGAGAATTACCTGCCAGTTTCCCTTTGAAGGGACCGGAGAGTATGACGAGAGCGAGGAGTATCTGCAGGCGGAAGAGGATCTCGAGTACGTTCTTAAGACGGCCTGCGGCGCGTTCCAGTATGATTATCCGGAGGTCTTCTGGATTAAGGACATGATCTATGCGGAGGATTATTTCGCCGATGTTACTTACGGGGATGAGACGACTTTCTCCGGCAGCATTACGGCGGCCTCCGTGAGCTTTTCGGAAGTTTACTCCGGCGCGAGCGGGGCGCAGAGCGCGTTTGCCTCCGCGATTTCCGCCGCAAAGAGCGAGGTCACAGGCAGGCGCGCGGACGCTACGCAGTACCAGACGCTGAAGGCGATCCATGATTACATCTGCGAGGTGACGAAATATCCGGAAGGCTTTGATCTGTCGAATCCCGCTTCGGATGTGCCTGTGTATCATTCGCCGGCCGGCGTGTTCCTGCAGGGAGGGGTTGCGGCCTGTGAGGGGTATGCGAAGGCATTTATGATCCTGTGCCGCGAGTTCGATATTCCGGCGATCCTCGTCGTCGGAAACGCGGGCGTCTCCCACATGTGGAATTATGTACAGCTTCAGGGAAGCTGGTACGCCGTTGACGCGACCTGGGACGATACGGGAGGCGCCATGCCGGATACCACATATTTTCTGATTGGCAGCGAGACGGCCGTTCCGGGCGGGACCTTCGGCTCGACGAGGGTGATGAACACCCGTTTTTCCGGGACGGAGAACAGCAGGAATTTCAATTATCCGGTGCTGAACGGTACGGCATATCGGAGAGATAACATCCATGTCCACAGCTGGGTCGTGGACTCGGAGGTTCCCCCGACCTGTACGCAGGAAGGGAAAATCGTCAACAAATGTGTTTCCTGCGGCGAGACGACCACCAGTATTGTGACGGCTCTGGGACACAGCTTCCACGAGAAAATTTATGTATATAACAACGACGCGACGGTTTTCAGCGACGGTACGCAGTCGCTGGTCTGCGACAATGGCTGTGGACTGAAAAAGAAGACGGTGGCTGCCCCGGGAACAAAGCTTCCGGCGACGATCCGCCTGAACGCGAGCAGTCTGAGGCTCAGGAAGGGACAGTCCACGAAGGCGCTGAAGGTGAGCGGACTCGCGGAAGGCGACTCGGTGAAGAGCTGGAGTTCCACGAACACGAAGATCGTCAAGGTCTCCCAGTCAGGGAAGATCACAGCTCAGAAGAAGACCGGTACGGCGAAGATCCGGATCACGCTGAAGAGCGGTATGGAAAAGACGGTCAAGGTTACGGTGCAGGCAAAGCCCGTCGCGGCGAGCAGGATTTCCGGTATTGCCGCTTCCCTTACCCTGAAAAAGGGCAAAACAAAAAAACTGACCCCGGAAATTTTGCCTGTCACATGCGTGCAGAAGACGACGTACAGATCATCCAACGCGAAGGTGGCTTCTGTCTCCGCTTCGGGTATGGTCAAGGCAAAAAAGAAAGGAAAAGCGACGATCACAGTGAAATGCGGCGGGAAATCAGTCAAATGTAAAGTGACTGTGAAATAGATGCTCCGACAGGCTCCTTTTTTTAAGAATTCCTGTGCGGCTGGAATAAAAACGGCAAAAAAGCACATATTACTAACACGGCGGCGATACGGCGGACAGAGATCAGGCGCGGCCGCGGAAGCTGCAGGAATAAATGAAAAGGAGAACGCAAACTATGAAAAGCTGGAGAAAGTACGCTTTATGTTTTGCCTGCGTATGCAGCATGGCGCTTCTGGCAGGATGTGGGAACGATGACAACAAAAATGCAAACGAAAAAGAGACGCAGAAAATTACGGCGGAAGATCAAAAGGCAGACGTTGAAGACAACACTGCGGGCAGCAGCGCTTCTGCAGAAAATAATGTGGAGAACGGCGCTGAGACTGGGGCCGGCGGCGATACTGCTGCGAAGGAGGAAAACAGCGCGGCGCAGGACGGCGAGACAGACAGCAATGTAAACGGCGTCACGGATGAGAACAACCGGGACAGCCGAGAGGATATCGATGCCCCGGACGGCGCTGCGGATAACGGGAACACAGACGGCGGCGTGGTTGGAGACGCGGGCGAGGATATTGTCGACGGCGTGGGCGACGCCGGGAAAGATGTGATCGACGGCGTGGGCGACGCCGGGAAGGACGTGATCGACGGCGTGGAAGAGGCCGGAGACGCGCTGACCGGAAACAGCAATGCGGACAATCAGGGCATGTGAGACCCGGACGGAATGTGGTATTCGGTTTGGTGACGAGAGTGCAGTGCGGCATGTTTTGCGCGTAGTGAAGCATGTCTGCCCTGCACATTTTGAATGTTGGGGCGAAGCTCAGAAGAGGGGAGAGATACGATGCGCTTTCGGCCATGTATTGACATACATAACGGAAAAGTGAAACAGATTGTCGGGGGCAGCCTGCAGGACGCCGGCGACGCGGCGAGTGAGAATTTTGTGGCGGAGCAGGACGCGGGCTTCTTCGCGAAGCTTTATCGGAGACATGGACTGACGGGAGGCCATGTAATCCTGCTCAATCCGGCTTCCTCCGCATATTATGAGGAGACAAAGCGGCAGGCGCTGCTGGCGCTTCGGGCCTGGCCGGGCGGGCTGCAGCTGGGCGGCGGCGTGAACGAGACGAACGCGGCGGAGTTCCTGGAGGCAGGGGCGTCGCACGTCATTGCGACTTCTTATGTTTTCCGGGACGGGCAGGTCGATTTTGACCGTCTGCGGCGTCTGTCGGCTGCGGCAGGGCGGGAGCGCCTGGTGCTGGATCTGAGCTGCAGGAAGAAGGGGGACGCTTACTATATTGTGACCGACCGCTGGCAGAAGTTCACGGACGTCCGGCTGTCGCATGGGGTACTGGACGAGCTGGCCGGATACTGCGGCGAGTTCCTGATCCACGCGGCGGACGTCGAGGGCAGGCAGAAGGGGATCGAGGAGGAGCTGGTGCGGTTGCTCGGCTCCTGGCGGGGGATTCCCGTGACCTACGCGGGCGGCGTGGGAAGCTATGCGGATCTGGAAACGCTGCGGCGGCTGGGACAGAACCGCCTGGACGTGACGGTAGGAAGCGCGCTGGATCTGTTCGGCGGTCCGCTCTCGTACCGGAAGGTGTTGGAATTATTTACTGAAAAATCATGAGTTTTCATTGAAAAAACTGGAAAATATGTTATACTGAATCATAGAACGGCGCGTTTTTAAACAGTGCGCCTGTTCCAGTTTAAGTAAAGGAGTTGGACAGTATGAAATTTACGATCAGCGGCAAGAATCTGGAAGTATCGGATGGCCTGAAATCAGCGATCCGGGACAAGCTTGGCAAGCTGGAGCGGTATTTCACTCCGGATACAGAAATCATCGTGACACTGAGTGTCGAGAAGGAGCGCCAGAAGATTGAGGTGACGATCCCGGTCAGGGGGAATATCATCCGCTCCGAGCAGGTGAGCAACGATATGTATGTCTCCATCGACCTGGTCGAGGAAGTGATCGAGCGCCAGCTGCGCAAATACAAGGAGAAGATCATTGAGCGGCACCAGGACGGCGGCAATTTCAAACAGGAGTTCATCGAGAGGGA
>CANQIW010000137.1 GCA_947624055.1 uncultured Lachnospiraceae bacterium | reverse complement strand
GCTGGCCGCGGGCTTTTCGGAGATGGCGGGAGCCACGGAATATGTGGTGGACGAGGGCGACGCGCTGGAATTTTATGACATTGGCTATAGCTGCGCGACCGGGGATATGGAGGTGATGGGGTATCTGGATTACCCGGTGAAGACGGTTGAGACGGAGTCGGCGCAGGAAGCGGATGTGAGCAGGGCGTACGGCGCGGTGCAGGAGCTGCCCGGGAGCGAAGGATAAATTTTCCGGGAAACTTTTCGATGATACAACTTTGATACAAATTTGTGCAAAATCTGATACATGTGAGTTTTATCCTCTCTGTAGAAGGCGGGAGAACGGCAGATAAGGCGGACGGAAATTCCGACGGCTGTTTTTCGAAGAATGCCAGCTGCAGGGGGGATGTTTTTATGTATCGATATCATTCGAACTATATGCCGGAGTGGGCGCAGGGGAACGCGGGCCGGAGGATCGTGAAGTCGTGCAGCTCGACCGAGCGGAACGCGGAGGACGCATGGAGGTATTTTGCGGATGGGAATTGTGTGCGCAAAGCCGATCCGTATACGGCGGGAGAAGGTCTGACACGAAACGAGGGGAGCTATTACGCGGATATGAACCGAGTGCGGAGAAAGAAGGAGCGGGAGCGGGAAATGCAGGAGAACAGGGAACGTCTGGCCGAGAGCGAGAGAGAGGACGGAAGAAAGCTGCGGCGCGGGAAAAGGCGGCGCATTGCCCTCGGCGCTGCTGCGGCATTGATTGCTGTGGTGACGATCGGGAGCATGCATTACAGACAGGCCGGGGAGACGAATTCGAGCCGTTTCTGGATCTGGGAGAACCGGGGAGACGGCAGCGTGAACGTCGCCGGGCAGGAGGCGGATCTGCTGATGCTGGTCAACAAGGATCACGCGCTTCCGGATAACTATCTGCCGCGGCTGCACTGGCTGGAGAACAAGTCCTGCGCGGTGGCGGAGGAGATGTATCCGGCGCTGAAGAAGATGCTGACAGACGGATCTGAGGAGGGACTGCAGTTTGTCGTCGCCTCCGGCTACAGGGATTCGGAATATCAGCAGAGACTTCTGGATGAGGATATCGCGGCGTCAATGGAGAGCGAGGGGCTGACCTGGGAGCAGGCGTATGACAAGGAAACGCGAGAGACGATGCCTCCGGGACACAGCGAGCATGAGACCGGGCTGGCGGCAGACATTGTCTCGCTCGATTATCAGGTGCTGGACGCGCTGCAGGAGGACACGCCGGAGTGTAAGTGGCTGCAGGAGAACTGCAGCAAATACGGATTTATCCTGCGCTATCCGCGCGGCAAGGAGGACATCACGAAGGTGGACTATGAATCCTGGCATTTCCGCTATGTGGGCGTGGAGGCCGCGCAGGAGATCATGAGCAGGGGGATCACGCTGGAGGAGTATCTGGAGAGGTAATTATGATCACGATTTGGGATGTGGAAAAGGTTCTGAGGGAGAAGGGACTGCTTGCAGGACAGAGGCGAAGAGGGACAGACGATACAAAGGCGCTACCGGGAGGTTATGCGTCAGATCGAACAGAGGCGATGCGCAGATGTCCGACAGAGAATGAAACAGAAATCGACACGGAGGAAATCCGATGGCTTACCTGTGATTCGCGGGCCGTGGTCTCCGGGACTTTATTCATCTGCAAGGGAGCGGCCTTTCGCGAAGAATATCTGCGGGAGGCGGCGGAGAAAGGGAGTATTGCATATATCAGCGAACAGGAGTACGCGGCCGGGCGGGGGCTGGCCGCGTTTCTTGTGAGCGACGTGCGGTGCGCGATGGCGGCGGTATCCGCACTGTTTTTCGGCTATGTGCCGGGTGAGCCGAAGCTTACCGGGATCACGGGGACGAAGGGAAAGACGACGACTGCCTGGTATCTGAAGGCGATGCTGGACGCGTGGGAGGCCGAACAGGGGAAACCGGAAACCGGGCTGATCTCGACGGTGACCAATTATGACGGGAAGAACAGACAGGACGCCGTGATGACGACGCCGGAGGCTCCGATGGTCCATGAGCTGCTGGCGAACGCCCGGCAGGCGGGGCTGCGCTATATGACGATGGAGGTGTCGAGCCAGGCGCTCAAGTACAAGCGCGTGCGGGAGCTGCGCTTCGACGTGGGAATCTTTCTGAACATTTCCGAGGATCACATCAGCCCGCAGGAACACCGTGATTTCGGGGACTATTTCAGCTCGAAGCTCTCAATCTTCCGACAGACGGGGACGGCCTGCGTCAATCTGGACGCAGATCACGCGAAGAAGATCCTGGACGCGGCACGAAAGGCGAAGCGCGTCGTCACGTTCGGCCGCCATCCGCGGGCGGATTATCGCTGCGGCGAAGTGGACAAATCCGGGAGCCGTATTTCGTTCCGTGTGACGTGCAGAAGGTTCAGCGAGCGCTTTGAGCTCGCGATGAGGGGAGGCTTTAACGTGGAGAACGCCGTGGCGGCGATCGCGGCAGCCGATGTGTACGGCGTGCCTGTACACTGCATGCGGCAGGCGCTTGCACAGACCACGGTGCCGGGGCGCATGGAGACCCTCACGAGCAGAGACGGGAAGCTCTGCGGGATCGTCGATTTCGCTCACAACCGGCTGAGCTTTGAGAAGCTGTTCGACGCGGCATATCAGGAATACAGCCAGTACGGGCGGATCCTCACGGTCTTCGGCTGCCCCGGCGGCAAGGCGCTGAACCGCAGGCGGGAACTCGGGATCATCGCGGGACTGTTTTCGGATTATGTCTGCGTGACCTCGGACGATCCGGGCACGGAATGTCAGGAGGATATTGCGGCGGAAGTGCGCGGCTATGTTGAGATGACTGGCTGCGCCTGCACCTGCATCCCGGAGCGCGCCGAGGCGGTCCGTATGACGATTGAATACGCGAAAACGCAGAATGGGAAGAGCCTGATCCTGCTGCTCGGACGGGGGAGCGAGAAGTATCAGCACATCGGAGAGGGACTGCGCGAGTACCCGACCGACTCCCGGCTGATGCGCGAGGCGCTGAAAGAATATGACGCAGATAAAGAGAAAATTACGGACGCTGCAGGATGAAAAAAGACGAAATATCCGTCTGAAATGATTGATATTATCCGGCGGATAAGATATACTTTTGCAGGAAGACAGGAAAAATGAGATATCAGGGGAAGAGCGTTATGTGCAAGCATTCTGATAATATCTGTTAAGATTCCAAAGCTGATTGAGCAGAACAAATTCTCAAAAAAAGTGCTTGATGCGGGGGACGAAGACATGATTAAAGATTTCGTAAAGAGGAACAGAAGCTACCGCGGCTATGATGAGAGCCGCCGTGTGACGGAGGAGGAGCTGCGCGAGATGGTGGACTGCGCGAGGCTTTCTGCGTCGAGCGTGAATATGCAGCCGCTGAAATATTATCTGGCGTGGGAGAAGGAAGAGGTGGACCGTATTCAGGCGCTGACCGCCTGGGCGAGAGGCCTGCCGGAGATGACGCTGCCGCACGAGGGCATGCATCCGACAGCGTTTATTGTAATCTGCCAGGACAAGAGCATCCAGGAGTCGCTGGCGCGCTTCCAGAAGGACGTAGGGATCGCGGCGCAGACAATCCTGCTGGCGGCGGTCGAGATGGGACTCGGCGGCTGCATGATCGGAAATTTCGGGGCGGATTCCGTGCAGCAGGAGCTCGGCCTCTCAGAGAATCTGGCGCCGCTTCTGATCGTCGCGATCGGGAAACCGGCGGAGAAGATTGTGCTGACTGAGGTGGGCGAGGGCGAATCCGTCGCTTACTACCGGGACGAGAACGACGTCCACTATGTGCCGAAGCGCAGGCTGGAGGATATCATCATCCGGCATTAAACAATTTTCACACATTCACTCCATCCGCAATATGATAGTACAGACGATCGTACGCAAGGATGTCAGGGTGAGATGAAGGAGATACTTGCGGGGCTGCTGCTCCCGCTTTTGGGTACATCGCTCGGCGCGGCGTGTGTTTTCTTTGTGAGGAAGGAATTGAATCAGCGGCTGCAGAAGGCGCTTCTTGGCTTTGCCGCGGGCGTTATGGTCGCGTCCTCGGTGTGGTCGCTGCTGATCCCGGCGCTCGAGCTGTCCGGGGATATGGGGCGTCTGGCGTTCCTGCCGGCGATCGGCGGGCTGGCATTCAGCTTCCTTTTGCTTTTGATGCTGGACAGATATTTTCCGCAGCTATGTTCCGGGTATGATAAGGATATGGAAGCAGAGCGCGATGGGAAAGGAAAGGGCGAAGACACTGTACGCGGTGCTGCCGGGCGTATCACAGATGAGAAGTCAGGAATCGGCCGGAAGCAGCTGAATATGCTGATGTTAGCCGTGACGCTGCACAATATTCCGGAAGGGATGGCGGTCGGCGCCGTCTTCTCCGGACTGCTTGCGGCGCGCACGGGAATCACAGCTGCCAGCGCGTTCGCGCTGTCGCTCGGCATTGCGATCCAGAATTTTCCGGAGGGCGCGATCATCAGCCTGCCGCTGGCGGGAGAGGCGCGCATGGGGCGCCGGAGCGCGTTCGTTATGGGTGTTGCCTCCGGTGTGGTGGAACCTGTTGCCGGCGCGGTCATGCTTCTGCTGTCGCACTATATCCTGCCGCTTTTGCCCTGCTTCCTGGCGTTCGCGGCCGGAGCCATGCTGTACGTGGTCGTGGAGGAGCTGATCCCGGAAACTGCGCAGAGCCCATCCGATAAGCTTGGGGTAATCGGTTTCGCGCTCGGTTTCATGGTGATGATGGTGCTTGACGTGGCGTTCGGATAGTACAAAAGGGCACGGTGCATCGGAAAAACGAAATTTCAGAACCGTGCCGGGACACCGGGCATTGAGGACGGGAAAATCGCGCACTTCGGGTGTTGACAAAAATGCCGAAGATGTTATACTGTTAAAAGCAATTGAAATCGAGCGAACACGCTGAAGAGAAGAGTAAAATGCGGAAGCATCCAGAGAGAGGGCGGCGGCTGGAAAGCCCTTATGCGGAACCATTTGAAAACGAACTCTGAGTGGCCCCAATCCGGTCCGGTGACTCCGTTATCGTCGTACAGAGGGATCCTGTGAGAACTGTTTTGTATAGCGAAAGCCTGTATTATAGCGTCGCCGGGACAGTGCCTGACAGGATAACCAGGGTGGAACCGCGATCGCAGGAATGTATCGTCCCTGGCAGCCGTTTGGCTGTCGGGGATTTTTTTCGCGAAAGGAGAGAGCGATGAAGGATCAATTGAAACAGGTTTTCCTGAGAAGCTGGTCGCCTGCCGAGAAAGGACTTCTGCTTGCGGACGTGCTGTTGTCCGGCGTGCTGCTTGGCTGGCTGACGTCGCCGTTTCGGAGCGTGAAGCCGGGAAACGGGTCAAAGTTCTTTGTCGATGCTGATCCGTCTGCCGATGAAGATGGCGAGGATCAGGACGTCGACAATTGCACGGATGAAAATGCCGATGGGAGTACGATAGAGATCGAGACTGAAAAGCGGTGAGCGCGGTTGGGTAAACCGTGATCACAGCGACGGGAAAGTGAAAAACAGGAACAACTATGACAAGGAGGACGAATAACATGATTATCACACTGAAGGATGGCTCAAAGAAGGAATACGCGCAGCCGATGTCCGTGATCGACATCGCGGCGGACATCAGCGAGGGTCTGGCGCGTGTGGCGACGGCGGGTGAGGTGAACGGCGAGGTGCAGGATCTGCGCACGGTTCTTTCTGAGGACTGCGAGCTGAACATTCTGACCTTCGACAGCCCGGAAGGCGCGGGCGCGTTCCGCCACACGACCTCGCATATCATGGCGCAGGCGATCAAGCGCCTGTATCCGGACGTGAAGCTGGCGATCGGTCCGTCGATCGCGGATGGCTTCTATTATGATATCGACAGCGACACGCCGATCACGAACGAAGACCTCGAGAAGATCGAGGCGGAGATGAAGAAGATCGTCAAGGAGGCGCTGCCGATCACGCGCTTCACAAAGCCGCGCGACGAGGCGATCGCCTATTTCAAGGAGAAGGACGAGCCGTACAAGGTGGAGCTGATCGAGGATCTGCCTGAGGACGCGGAGATCAGCTTTTATCAGCAGGGCGAGTTCGTGGATCTGTGCGCGGGGCCGCATCTGATGTCGACGAAGCCGGTGAAGGCGTTCAAGCTGACCAGCCTCGCGGGCGCCTACTGGAGGGGCAGCGAGAAGAACAAGATGCTCACCAGGATCTACGGCACGTCCTACACCAAGAAGGCGGATCTGGA
>CANQIW010000136.1 GCA_947624055.1 uncultured Lachnospiraceae bacterium | reverse complement strand
GGCCGGTGCCGTGCGGCGCCGCGCGGTCGTAATCGCAGACGCGGATGGTCAGAGGCTTTACGCCGCCCTTGAAGTACGGGCCGACCGGGGTCGTGAACACGCGGAACTGATATTCGCTGGACGGTTTCACGCCGATGACGGCGTCGCTGCCGAACATGTACGGACGGACATAGAGTGTGGCGCCGGAGCCGTAGGGCGGTACGTATGCTTCATTGGCAGCGACTGTCTGGACGACGGCCTCGACGAACTTATCCTGCGGATAGACCGGCATCTCCAGGCGCTTGCAGGAGTTCTCCATGCGCTCTGCGTTGAGATCCGGGCGGAAGGTCACGATGTGGCCGTCCTCGGTCGTGTAAGCCTTCATGCCCTCGAAGCAGGTCTGCGCGTACTGCAGCACGCCCGCGCACTCGGTGATCGTCACGGTCGCGTCGGTGGTGAGGCCTCCCTCGTCCCACGCTCCGTCTTTATAGTTTGCGACAAATCTCTTGTCGGTCTGCACATAGCCAAAACCGAGATTTGCCCAGTCGATGTTTTTCTTTTCCATTGTAATTTCCCCTTCCTGCTTAAAATGTAAAATGCCGCGGCAGCCGGCGGAACGTCTCCCGGACAGCCGCATTTAAAACGATTATCTGTAGTTTACGCCTGCTTTTTCACTGTGTCAAGTTAAATCGTTGCGGTGCGCCCGCGCTTCAGGCGAGGGATGGACGGAGCGTGTCGGGAAAGCCCGCAGCCGGGATACGGTTTTCTTGACAAGCAACCTGCGCGACCATATAATGGTAACGAAATCCGAAACAGAGCGCGGATATATTTATTGATTGGTCGCCGGTGAATCGGCTTGACTGGACGGAACAAATGGGAGCCGGGAAAGATGCAGTGGGAAGAATTTGAAGAGGGAAAACCAACGGTAAAGAGCGGAAATACGTTTGACGCGATCTACGACGTCGTGCGGCAGATCCCGCGCGGGAACGTGGCGACCTACGGCCAGATCGCAGGCCTTGTGGGGAATCGCAGGCTCTCCCGTGTCGTCGGGTATGCGCTGCATGTCAATCCGGATCCGGCGCACATTCCCTGCCACCGTGTGGTGAACCGTTTCGGCGAGGTGTCGAGCGCGTTCGCGTTCGGCGGAGAGAACCGCCAGATCGCGCTTTTGGAGGCGGAAGGCGTGGAGTTTAAGGACGGCCGGGTCGATATGGAGCGGTTTCAGTGGAGGAAATTCCGATTCTGAAGCTGATCTGCCGAACAGATGAATTCTCAGGAGAAGGATATGCTGTCGGCGTGATATACGGCCGGAAATATAAAAATATTTTGCAGTTATGACAAGGCGGAGGCGGTATTTTTGGAGCATGATTTTTCAAAGGGAAGCGTGAGCAGGCACATCATGATGCAGGCGGTGCCGCTGATGATCGCGCAGATCCTGCAGCTTCTCTACAATATAGTGGATCGGATCTACATCGGCCATCTGCCGGGCTCGGACGGCCTCGCGCTGACCGGGATCGGCCTGGTCTTTCCGATTGTATCTCTGATCAGCGCGTTTACAAATCTTTACGGGATGGGCGGCGCGCCGCTGTGCTCGATCGCGCGTGGCGCCGGGAAGACGGAACAGGCGGAGAAGATCATGGGGAACTCGGCGACGCTTTTGTTTTTTACGTCGTTTGCGATCATGGCGCTGTGCTATGCGCTGAAGCGGCCGGTGCTGTACATGCTGGGCGCGAGCGACGCCACCTACCCTTATGCGAATACCTACCTGATGATCTATCTGCTCGGCACGGTATTTTTCATGCTGGGCAATGGGATGAACAATTTTATTACCTCTCAGGGCTTCCCGAGGATTGCGATGGGGACGACGCTGCTTGGCGCGCTGATCAACCTGATCCTCGACCCGATCCTGATCTTCGGCTTCGGCATGGGGATCGAGGGCGCCGCGATCGCGACGGTTGCGGCACAGATCATCTCTGCTGTGTGGGTGCTGCGCTTCCTGACGGGGAAGCGGGCGATCCTGAAGCTGAAAAGGGAATATTTCCGGCTGGAGTGGCCGCTCGTGCGGGATATCACAACGCTCGGCACGGCAGGCTTCATCATGCAGGCGACGAACTGTGTCTCACAGATCGCGTGCAACGCGATGCTCGGCATCTACGGTGGAGATCTGTACATTGGGATCATGACGGTTCTGAATTCGATCCGCGAGATCCTGAGTATGCCGGTTATGGGGATCACGCAGGGATCGCAGCCGGTGCTTGGATTTAATTACGGGGCGAGGCAGTACGACCGGATCCGAAAAGGCATTCGCTTTATGTCCGCGGTGGGTGCGCTGTACACGGTCGCCGCGTGGGGAATGCTCGTGCTGTTTCCGAAGCCGTTTCTGTCCCTGTTTACCGGCAACCGGGAGATGATCGAGGAGGGCGTACGCTCCGTTCACCTGTATTTCGCCGGCTTTGTCTTTATGCTGTTCCAGTTCTCCGGGCAGTCCGTATTCACGGCGCTCGGAAAGTCGAAGCAGGCGATCTTCTTTTCGCTGTTCCGCAAGGTGGTCATCGTACTGCCGCTGACAGTCCTGCTCCCGCGCCTGATGACGGACAGCGTGGCGGGCATCTTTCTGGCCGAGCCGGTCTCCAATGTGATCGGCGGTATCGCGTGCTTCACGACGATGTATTTTACGGTGTACCGGAGGCTTGGGAGACGGCAGCAGGGAGCAGGGACAGCTTAAGAAGTAATCCGGATCACTGTGCTATCCCGGTATGCAGCGCTGCCTCGATATCGGCGACGGCCTCCTGCACGCTCAGGCTGCCGACCGGGATCGTGAGCTGCGCGTATTTTTCATACAGGGGGACGCGCTCCGCGTACAGCTCGGCAAGTCCCTGACCGGGGCGGAACACGACGCCGCGCCGGGTGAGGTCGCCGAGACGTCCGGCAAGGGTCGGACAGTCGGCTTCCAGATAGACGACGGTGCCGATAGAGCGCAGATGTTCCATCGCCTTCGCGCCGTAGACGACGCTGCCGCCTGTGGCAATGACAGAGCGCTCGGCGGCGATCGTGCAGTTCACTCGTTCCTCGATGCGGTTGAACTCGTCGTTCCCCGCGTCTCGCATGATCTGCCAGAGCAGCTTTCCCTCTGATTTCTGGATCAGAAGATCCGAGTCGATAAAATCGTAGCCGAGCACTTTGGCGAGCACGATGCCGATCGTGCTTTTGCCGACACCCGGCATACCGATCAAAATCACATTGTTCATTTCGATTGCTTATCCTTTCATTTTCAGGACAATTTCTCCTTTCGGGACATTCGTTGCGGACAGAATCTGCTGCGAACAGGAGACGCCTGTTCTGAGCAGTGTCCGAAACGATGAGCCCAGGGTCGTTTGAGCGGTCAGCTGAGGATCGCGCCGAACGCTCCGAACAGTCCCGCGCTGGCCGCCCCCATGATCAGCCCGGCGAGCAGCACGCCGAGCATGACTGCGATGACGCTGGATTTGAAATCCATGTTCAGGATGCTGGCCGCGAGCGTGCCGGTCCATGCGCCGGTGCCGGGAAGCGGGATACCGACAAAGAGCAGAAGCGCGACAAAGAGCCCGCGTCCGGCGCTCGCCTGCAGCTTCCTTCCTCCCTTTTCTCCCTTTTCCAGACAAAATGTGAAAAGTCTGCCGATAACCGGCTTATCCTTGCCCCAGTTCAGCACGGTGCGGGCGAACAGATAGATAAACGGCACCGGGATCATGTTCCCGAGAATCGCGATAATGTAGGTCTGTACCAGCGGCAGTCCGCGCAGGACTCCGACCGGGATCGCCCCTCGCAGTTCGATGAGCGGCACCATAGAGATGAAAAATACCAGCAGATAATTCAGCATAAAAAGCTCCTTTCCATTGACCGAATCGCATACGTTGTCTATTATACATGAAACCTGTGTGAAGGGGCAAGCATTAAACTCGCGTTGATCTTCTGAAAAATTTAGAATTTTCTTTTAAAACTGTTCTTTTTTGTTATGTCCTTATGCACTGTGCTCTTATTGACGCCAAACCTTTCCCTCCATCAGATCCCACAAAAAAACTGCCAAAGGCGATCCGTCTGCAACAGACGGATGCCGCGGCAGTCTGTATTTTCTGATTATAATACGGTAAATCCTTTTGCGCTCAGACAGTCCTCAACCTCCACCGGATCCTCGACGTGCAGAACCATGATTGGGCTCGCTTTCTCGCGGTCAAACGATAAATAGAGATAATCGACGCTGATGTTGCTCTCTTCGAGCGCCTCCAGCAGACTGTTCAGCGCGCCTACACGATCCTCGCACTCTACACCCAACACATCTGTCAGCTTGCAGATGTACCCGGCATCTTTAAGCACGCTCATCGTCCTGTGCGGATCGCTCACCAGCATCCGGATGATACCGTACTCTGCGCTGTCGTTCGTGACAGAACCGAGTATATTGATCTCATTCTTTGCAAGGATATCGGTGATCCTGTGCATTGCCCCCTTCTGGTTCTCGGCAAAAATTGCAATCTGTTCTAACATAATCGTCCTCCCGGCTGTTTCCTGTTTGGTTTGATTTGCTTCCTGCAGTCTTCAGGAATCTGCTCACCGGGACTATTATAAAATATCTCCTGCAATTTTACCACATATAATTTCACGAATTTTGCCGGGATCGCCGAACCGTGTCCCGGACAATCAGCTTTTCGCCTCGTCCTGCGCGGCAATGTCATTCTTCAGAATTTTGTACAGTATGTGATACAAGGTCTCAATCTCCTCCGGATCCAGTCTGGAACACTGCGCGATCTTCCCGGGGATCTCAACTGCCTTCTCTCTGAGATGTTCACCCGCCTTAGTGATCGATACAACCAGATTCCGCTCATCTTCTTCCGAGCGCCTGCGACTCAGAAATCCTTTCGCCTCCATCTTCTTGAGAAGCGGAGTCAGCGTACCGGAATCCAGAAAGAGATAATTTCCGAGCTCCTTCGATGTCAATGTTTTCTTTTCCCACAGAACCATCATCGTGATATACTGTGTATAAGTCAGATTCAGTTCGTCCAAAAACGGCTTATACTGCTTGATAACCTCCCTTGAACACGCATAGAGCGGAAAACATATCTGATTCTCCAGTTTTAAGGAGTCATATTTTGTATTGTCCATTTTGATCCCCCTGCAGGTTTAACGTTTTTCCTTTGCAACAAATCTTCATAATTCTATCACAATTCAGAGAATACCGCAAGCAAATTGCTACAGACTTCAGATTTATTCCGCCGCAGACGCCAAATCTGTCTTTTCGTTTTTCATTTATATTCCATCACCTTTTCATAAAAATTTAATGGATTTTATAATTAGATTATAATATATTTTGATCAGAATTCAATACAATTTTTCATAATTTGCGCTAAATCTGTCATTTTTTGCGGAGTCACGCGAGTCGTGTTTCGTTCACTTTAGTAAGAAATGCCATCGTGCAAAATCCGAATGTTGGAGTTGAAAGCAAAATGAAAAAAAGTTATAATATAATAAATATGCCGAAAGAAGATGATGGAATGAGAGTTGACAGGCAAAGCTGTATAGAAAATATTGGCAGAATATGCGCAGAATATGCTGCTATTCTTGGACGTGTGATTCTGTTTGGCTCCGTTGCCAGAAGTGAAAATACAGAAGCTTCAGATATTGATCTATATGTGGAACCGCGTGATCTCGCTATGACGTCGGGAAAATTGGAAAAAAACAAAGCATACAGGGAATTCCGCTTAAAGCTGTTTGATTTGTATGATGGAAAGGTTGATTATGACATACTGTCATTTGGCGGAAAACGTGATTTGCAAAATATGAAAAGAACCGCATTGTGGAACCAGATTGAAAGAGATGGGGTGACCTTATATGACGGACGAGCAGAAAAAACTTAAAGCAATGATATAGATCATCTTCTTAACGAGTGCAAAAAAGCAAATGTTGATATAGCGCCGCCTGCAAAGATCCGGCAGAATGCTGTTATGTATACTGGATGGGAGGCAGACTGCAGGTATTATCCGTCAAAGGTAATTCGCAAGGATTCCATATTTGCAGCGCATCGCGTCGCTTTGGAGTGGCTGAATTCAGGAGACACGAAGTGATTTTTGAATGTTTTTGTTTGGCTGAAAAGTTTTAATACAAGGGTCACTCATACCGTCCCCATCCCCCGCATACACTGTAAAAACGGTGTCTTCGGGGGATTTTTCCTTGAAAGATTATATAGAAGAGCGGGTGCTCGACATAG
>CANQIW010000135.1 GCA_947624055.1 uncultured Lachnospiraceae bacterium | reverse complement strand
TATGACCTCGGCGTTGCCACCGGCAAGATGGCTGCCAAGATCCTGACCGGCGAGTCCAAGGTAGAGGAGATGCCGATTGAGTACGCTCCGGAGTTCACAAAGAAATACAACGCTACGCTCTGCGAGGAGCTCGGCGTTACCGTTCCGGACGATTACGTAGCGATCGAGACCGCTGAGGCTGAGACCGAGTAATCATTCCAACTGACAAATTGCCACTTCACAATAAAACGACAGCGGGAAAGGGTTTCTCCTCTCTCGCTGTTGTTTTAAAAGCGGACGGAGGACTTCTCAATGAATATTATGAATCTCATCAACGCGATGCCGGGAGCCGCCGCGCAGGGACTGATCTGGGGCATCATGGCGATCGGCGTCTATCTGACGTTCCGCATTCTGGACGTCGCGGATCTGACCGTAGACGGCACGATGTGCACCGGCGGCGCCGTCTGCGTCATGCTCATGCTCTCAGGCTGGGGCGTATGGCCGGCGATGCTGGCAGCCACGGGCGTCGGAATGCTCGCCGGGCTGATGACCGGTATCTTCCACACCTTCATGGGGATCCCGGCTATCCTTTCCGGTATCCTCACGCAGCTCTCGCTCTACTCGATCAACCTGAAGATCATGGGCAAAGCGAATCAGGCGATCAACGTGAGCAATTTCGACCTTCTGGTCTCGCTGCGCTATATCCGGGACGTGGCGTTCTGGAAGAACACGATCTTCATCGTCGCGGTCATCATCATCGTACTGATCGCGCTCCTGTACTGGTTCTTCGGCACAGAGCTCGGCTGTTCGCTGCGCGCGACCGGCTGCAATCCGAACATGTCCCGCGCTCAGGGCATCAACACAAACTTCAACAAGGTGCTCGGCCTGATGCTCTCAAACGGGCTGGTCGCCTTTTCCAGCGCTCTGCTGGCACAGTATCAGGGCTTCGCGGACGTCAACATGGGCCGCGGCGCGATCGTCATCGGACTGGCCGCCGTCATCATCGGCGAGGCGATCTTCGGACATATCTTCCACAACTTCGCCCTGCGCCTCTTAAGCGTGGCTCTCGGCTCCATCCTCTACTATCTGGTGCTTCAGGTCGTCATCTGGATGGGCATCGACACCGATCTTCTGAAGCTTCTGTCCGCGCTCGTCGTGGCAGTCTTCCTCGCTTTCCCGTACTGGAAGAGCAAATACTTCTCAAAACCGGTGAAGAAGGGAGGAAACGCAAATGCTTGAGCTGAAAAATCTGTACAAGACCTTCAACCCCGGAACGATCAATGAGAAAACCGCGCTGAACGGCCTTTCCCTGAACATCCGGGACGGCGAGTTCGTGACCGTGATCGGCGGAAACGGCGCCGGCAAATCCACAATGCTCAACGCCGTAGCCGGCACCTGGCTGGTCGACGAGGGGCAGATCCTGATCGACGGGATCGACGTGACGAAGCTCCCGGAGCATAAACGCGCGATCTATCTCGGCCGCGTTTTCCAGGATCCGATGACAGGTACCGCCGCCACGATGGGAATTGCGGAGAATCTCGCGCTGGCGAAGCGCCGCGGCAAGCTGCGCCTTTTGAAGTCCGGCATCACCGCCGGCGAGCGCGAGGAGTACCGCGAGCTTCTGAAGATCCTTGGGCTCGGCCTCGAGGACCGCCTGACCTCGAAGGTCGGACTGCTCTCCGGCGGACAGCGCCAGGCCCTGACTCTTCTGATGGCGACACTCAAGAAGCCGAAGCTGCTGCTGCTCGACGAGCACACGGCCGCGCTCGACCCGAAGACCGCCGCCAAGGTGCTCGAGATCACAGACATGATCGTCAACCGCGATCATCTGACAACGCTGATGATCACGCACAACATGAAGGATGCGATCAGCCACGGCAATCGTCTGATCATGATGATGGACGGCCGGATCATCCTCGACATCGAAGGCGAGGAAAAGAAAAAGCTGACGGTCCGCGATCTTCTCGATCAGTTCGAACGTGTCAGCGGCGAGCAGTTCACGAATGATTCGGCACTGCTCGGATAAAACACACACGGAACAAAAGCTGCAATGCGAGACCCGCCCGGCAATCCGGACGGGTCTCTTTCATCCCGAACTTATTTTATTCTGTCTGTTCTGCCGAGCCTGTCGGCACCGGCGTCCCCCTTCTCAGCACCGCGATTCCGACCGCCGCAAGCGCAAGTCCGCCCGCGAGCAGCGCCGCGTGATCCACAGCCGTAAACTCCGTCTTCGCAAGGATCGGGAAAAGCTTCCCGGCCTGCTCCGGATATTTCAGGAACACGGCAGACAGCGCGTTGTTGAGAAAATGAAGCGCCATCGTGACGTAGATGCTTCCGCCCCTCCAGACAATGCAGGCAAAGCCAAAACCGAGCAGGAAGGTCGCCGGGAACTTCACAAGGCTCATATGAAACGCGGCGAATACAAGAGCCGAGATCACGGCTGCCCGTACGCACCCGGCACGCTCCCGGCGCCTCTTCTCTTCCGCCGCGGCGGACGGCCGGGCACTCCCTGTCAGGGCGATTCTGCCCGCTCTCCCTGTGAAATACTCCCTCAGGCTTCCGAACAGAAAGCCCCGGAACAGGATTTCCTCGCCAACCGCCGGCATGAGCGCCATCACCAGAAGCAGAACCGGCAGCGGCTGTTCGAGAATTCCTTCAAACGAGCCCTCCAGATTCTGAGTGCTCTGCGACAGAAGCCGCATCAGCAGCATGCTGCAGGAAAGCCCCAGCATATAGGTTCCCAGATACAGCGGTACGCCGCCCGCGCATGCTCTCACAGACGGCCGCCTCAGCCGGAACAGGCCGCGCACATCCGACTTCATATACCAGACGACCAGAAGCGGAAGCCCCAGAATGATAAGCTGTGTCGTCAGAAGACCCGCGAGCGTACTGCGCACAGTCACCGCCATCCCCACATAGAGATACAGCAGAAGCAGCACGGCAATGCTGATCACCAGGTCGCCTGTGCCGGGCACCGTCCCTTCCCGTATCCCGGAGCGTTTCTGAAACAGCCGCAGCCCGCGAAACCCGTCGGAGAACAGAATATCCTCGCTGTTGTACATGCGTGCCAAAAGCCAGACAGTCACAATGCTGTATCCGAAATTGACAAGGATCGTCGTGCCGACCAGTCCCGCGTCGAACTGCTGCGCAATGATCTGCTTCACCATCAGTGACACGTTGACGATCGGGATCAGCGCCGTCCGGTAGTCCAGCCGCACCGACGGGATCATTGCCGACATCGACCCGAGCATCACGACAAGCATCACCGGCGTAATGTAGTTATTCGCCTCCTTGAAGCTCCGCGCGAACACGCAGAAGCACATGCACAGCGCCGTCACCAGAAGCGCCGTCACCAGAAGCGTCACAACGAGCAGCGGAAGCTGACGCAAAAGCGCCGCGAATGAAAAACCGCCCATCTGGCTCGCGAGCTCCGGAGAGAGCCCGAACATCAGAAACAGCACGGAACCTCCGAGCGACAGGAGGGACAGGATGGCTGTCACACACGCGAAGAGCGCCACGGAAATGTATTTGCTCAATATCATCTGGAAATTCGTCACCGGAAGCGTCAGAAGCGTCTCGAGCGTACCGCGCTCCTTCTCTCCCGCCGTCGCATCGATCGCTGGATAAACCGCTCCCATAAGGATCGTGATGATCAGAATCATTCCGATGCTCCCGCCGATGTCCATGCCAAAGCTCTCCGAGGCCGGCGTAAGATCCTCCTCCTCACACACAACCGGATGAAGGAATTCCTCGTCCAGTCCCTCCGCGCGCAGATTCTCCGCCAGCAGCTGATCACTGTACGCTTCGAGCAGATCCGCAAGCGCCTCGCTCGTATAGGAAGATGTCTCGTCGGAGGATGTGAATTGCACCGTCACATGCCAGATCCCGTTCTCCGTCCTGGAGATATCCATCCACGCGTCGGTCGACTCTTTGATCTTCTCCTCCTCCCCGGCTTCTGCCGGAATGAAGGTCAGGCGGGCCAGTTCCCTCCCGGAAGCGGCCTCCTTGGCAGCGTCGACCAGTTCCTGATACTCGGCCGAATATCCCACGGTATGCTCCCTGCTCTCCTGGCTCTGCATCACGTAGCTGAACGCGAGGGACATTCCGATGATGATCAGCGGATACAGCAGCACCGGCACGACCACCATCATCACAAGCGTCTTCTTGTCGCGCAGGATGTCGAGCACTTCCTTGCACACCAGAGTTTTCACCTGTCTCATGCGGACGCGCCTCCCTTCCTGCTCTCATCCTCCACGGCGCAGATATCCTCTTCGGATCCCGCGGCCTGTCCGTCGTAAATAGAATGAAACGCCTCCCGCAGGCTCTCTGTCCCGGTCTGCGCAAGCAGTTCCTGCGGCGATCCCTGCGCCACGATCCTGCCGTCACAGATCATGTAAATACGGTCGCAGAGGAACTGCGCCTCCTCGAGATAATGCGTCGAGTACAGCACTGTCTTCCCGCGCTCCTTCTGTTCCTTCATGAAATGAATGATCGCGTCCGCGCTCAGGATATCCAGGCCGAGCGTCGGCTCATCCAGAATATAGATCTGCGGGTCCGCCATCAGACAGCGCGCGATCGAGGCGCGCTGCGTCTGTCCGGTCGAGAGCCGCTCAATCCGGTTGTCCAGAAACGATTCCATGTCCAGTACGCGCGAGATATCCGCCGTCCGCTCTTCGATCTGTTTCCGGCCGAGCCCGTACAGCTCCCCAAGGAAGCGCAGGTATTCCCGGATGGAAAACCGCGGATACAGCTTCGTATTGCCGGACAGGTAACCGATCGCCGCCTTCTTTTCAATCTCGTTCTCAATCACAGCGCCGGCCTCATCATATCCGGCGCCTCGCAATCCTGAGATGCCAGCCCCGGGCACACGCTGTGTCAGCCGGACTTCCCCGCCCGTCGGCGTCATCAGCATCCCGAGCATCCGCAGAAGCGTCGTCTTCCCGGCTCCGTTCGGTCCAAGGATCCCGATGATCTCCCCGGGATATGCCCGCAGCGACACATGGTCCACCGCCAGAAAAGATTCCTTCTCCGTCCTGCGGCCCTTCTTCACGCTGCGTTCAAATTGTTTGCATAATTCTATTGCCTCGATCATACCCTCACTACCTTTCCAGGCTCATGCCCTTCTTTCAGCTGAAAATCATCCTTCGCCCTCGTCTTCCTCCCAGAACAGCTCATCCAGCCCTTTGCCCAGCACGCGGCAGATCGCGCGGCAGAGTTTGATCGTCGGATTGTAATCGCCCTTCTCGATCGCGTTGATCGTCTGCCTCGACACATGCACCGCGTTCGCCAGCTCCTGCTGCGACATGTCCAGGAGCGCCCGCGCCGCTTTCAGTCTCAGATTCTTCATACCTCGTCCTCATCCTCCTGCGCGCCGCCTTTTCCGTATTTCAGCGCAAGCTCCGCCAGCAGCGCGAAGGACAGTACGACACAGAAAAGATTCAGACTGCTGATCTGCAGAACGCCGTCCACCACCATCTCCCCTGCACAGATGCTGCCGATGGAAAGCGCCAGATTCACAAACCCGATCAGCGCGAATATAACCTTCAGGCGCTGCTGATTCTCATTCAGGGAAAAATACGCGTCGTGCCAGACACAGTAGGAAATGTGCACCAGCACAGACAGGATGATGATCAGCCCCATCGCGGACGCCGCGCAGAGCGGAAGACGCTCAAAGCCTGTCGCAAAGACCGCGTAGGCCGCATTGCCGATCATAAATGTGAAAAACCCGTACTTGTATCCCTGTCCTCTCGCGGCCGTCTGGCGTTCGTCATACTCGCTGCGGGGATTACCGTTTGTCTTCGTGACCCTCACGATAATCACCGCAAGCAAAAGCCCGCCCAATATCCCTGCCAGGATACCCAGCATTACATAAAAATCCCTGCTCATCAAAATCCATCTCCCTTCTTCTGTTTTTCTTTCTTGCATCATATATCAATAATAGCATTTTGTCAAGTATATTTTACATATTGTAATAGACGTTTTTCATGTCAATGCAAAAGGCACCGCCGCATGGGCGATGCCTCCTTCTTTTCTCTGGTCATTGTGTCAGCGGCCGCTGCAAAACGCGCGTTTTTCCGCATCCCTCTACAGCTTTCACTCTCCCCAGAGCTTTCGCGGATAAAGTCCGTCGTCCTTCAGCTTCTGGATCGCCTCCATGACGACCGGCTTATCCTCCTTGTAGGTGACGCCGTGCCAGCGGTCCGGCGACTGCACGACCTTCACATCCGCCCTGCCCTCCTCA
>CANQIW010000134.1 GCA_947624055.1 uncultured Lachnospiraceae bacterium | reverse complement strand
TTGTGATCCTGGGTCTGCTGGTTATCTGGGAGCTGGCGGTACAGCTGGCTGGGATTCCGCTGTATGTGCTCCCGGCGCCGAGCGACATGCTGACGACGTTTGTCACAGAGTTGCCGGAGCTATTACGGCACGCAGGCGTGACGGTGATGGAAGCGCTCGCGGGCATGGCAATCTCGTTCGTGATCGGTATTCTCATGGGGGTTCTGATTGACGCGATGCCGACCTTCAAGAAGAGCATTTACCCGATCCTGGTCGTGACACAGACGGTTCCTGTCATTGTGCTCGCGCCGATCTTTATCATCTACACGGGCTTCGGTTACGCGCCGAAGATCCTGACGGTCGTGCTGATGTGTTTCTTCCCGATCGTGGTCAGCTTCAGTGACGGCCTGGGGGAGATGGACGAGGGATACCTGAATCTCGTCCGCACCTACGGCGGCTCGAAGTTTCAGATCTACCGGATCGTTAAGATCCCGTCAGCGGTCATTTCACTGCTGTCGGGGCTCAAGGTGGCCGCGACATACAGCATCAGCGGCGCGGTGGTCGGAGAGTGGATCGCCTCGCAGAGCGGCCTCGGCTACTATCTGATCCGCGCGAAGAACGGCTATATGCTGGACAAGGTGTTCGCCTGCGTGCTGATGATCATTCTGTTGAGCCTGCTGATGAATGGGCTGGTAAAATTGTTCGGATTCATCATGCTCCCGGCGCGGCGGAGAAGAATCGCGAAAACCTAGAGCGTCACAGCAGGTAACGGAACGGGCTGCGGAAAGAAGAACCGCAAGAGCCTGAAAATTCACAGCGATGTAAATCCCGTACGGATTTTCATAGAGCAGGCTGCCATGAAACAGAAGAAGTCTGGTGGTCGGCAAATGCATAAGCATGGAAACAGAATCGAGCGCTCAGATCCATGCGTGTGCCGGAAAAAGGAAAGCGTGCCGGAATCATGATCAAAAGCGGCTTTCCGCCCGCGCGCCCTCGCGGGGAAGAGGGGGCAGTATGTAAATTGCAAATTGCAGGAGGAGACGACAATGAAAAAGACATGGAAAAAAGGATTTGCCCTTGCGGCGGCGGCATCGATGATGCTCGGCATGGCGGTGCCGGTATCGGCGGACGAGGGCGCGGAACTCAAGAAGGTGACCGTGATTCTGGACTATGTGCCGAACACGAACCACACGGGCATGTATGTGGCTCTGGAGAAGGGCTATTATGAGGAGGAAGGGCTGGATGTGGAGATCATCGAGCCGACCGACGGCGCGACGGCAACGCTTGTGGCGCAGCAGAAGGGCACCTTTGGCGTCAGCTATCAGGAGGATGTGACGATCGCGCTTACCGCGGAGGATCCGCTCCCGATCAAGGCGATCGCGACGATCATTCAGCACAATACATCGGGCTTTGTGAGCCTTGCAGACAGCGGTATTGAGTCCCCGGCGGATTTTGAGGGCAAGACGTACGCAGGCTGGGGCGGCCCGGGCGAGTCGGCGGTGCTCGAGGCGTGCATGACGCAGGCGGGCAAGGATTTCTCTAAGCTGAACATGGTGATCTCCGACGGCAGCGGTTTCGAGGCGCTCGGCAAGAGCTGCGACCTGATGTGGTTCTTTGAGGCGTGGGACTCCGTGATGGCGGAAATGAACGGCGTAGAGCTTAACTATATGGCTTGCCGTGACCTGGACGAGCGTCTGGACTATTATACGCCGATCATCATCGCGAGCAACGCGGTGCTTGAGGAGGATCCGGAGATGGTCTCTGAGTTCCTGCGCGCGACGGAAAAGGGCTATGCGGACACGATCGCGGATCCGGACGCTTCAGCGGAGATCCTTTCCAAATACGCGCCGAACTATGATCTTGAAATGCTGAAAATTTCGCAGGAGTATCTGGCGGACAAATTCATGGAGGACACGGACGTCTGGGGCGAGATGAAGGACGAGGTGTGGGACAACTACAGCGCCTTCCTGCAGGAGTACGGCGTGATCAGCGAGGCAATCCCGGCCGCGGAGTGCTATACGAACGAGTTTCTGGCACAGTGACAGTTGTAATTGAAAAGTTTGACCCTACAAAAAGAAGGACGAAGGATCCGAATTACAGGAGACTGACTTGTCAATGAAATTGAGTGTAGATGATCTGAATTTTTCATATACGGATAAGGCGATCCTCAAGAACCTCTCTTTCGCGGTGTCGGAGGGAGAGTTTGTCAGTATTCTCGGTCCCTCCGGCTGCGGGAAGTCGACGCTTCTCAATGTGCTGGCCGGGATTTTGAAGCCGCAGGGCGGGCAGATACGGATTGACGGCGTGCAGACGGGCGGCGTGAACCGCCAGTTTGCGTACATGCCGCAGAATGACCTGCTGTTTCCCTGGCGGACGATCCTCGACAATGTCTGCCTCTACGGGGAGATTCACCACGAGAAAGAGACGGTCAGGGAGCGCGCGCGGGAGCAGATGGCGCGTTTCGGTCTGGAAGGCTGCGAGGACAAATATCCTGCGGAACTCTCCGGCGGCATGCGGCAGCGGGCGGCGTTCCTGCGCACGGCGATGTGCGAAGCGGATATTTATCTGCTCGACGAGCCATTCGGGGCGCTGGACGTGATCACGCGCGGCGACATGCAGGACTGGCTGCGGGAACTCTGCGGAAGCCTGAAAAAGACGATTCTTCTGGTGACGCACGACACGGACGAGGCAATCTATCTCTCCGACCGCATCCTGATCTTCGGAACGCCCGGCGAAGGTATCCGCAGAGAATTTTCTGTCACAGAGCAGAATCGCACGAGGGAGTGGCTGTACGAGCAGGGAGAGCTTCGGGCGGAGATTTACCGGGTGATCAAAGCGTGAACAGATTGCGGTGCAGGGGATTTCTGCACCGCATTATTCTTAATAAAGTAACGAATTAATATTGGATTCAACTTGTAAGATTTGTTTACAAGTTCAAACTGAGGGAGATAGGACGACCATATGTTAGATATGCATGCGCATCTGCTCTGCCTGTCGGAGGGATACCGGGAAAAGCTGACAGAGCAGGAGATGTACGCGCTCGCGATGCAGGAACTCGCGGTGCGTAAAGAATACGGGATCGATACCGTGTTCAGCTGCGGGATGCCGCAGGAGTGGGAATTTATGCAGAAGCGCCTTGCGCAGAGTGAGACGGGTGAACAACAGCCGACGAAGGAGAAGGCAGAGCAGCCGCTGGGATGGCTGCCGGACTCATCGGAGAAACAAAACGGGGACTTCATACTCAGCTTCGGCATTCACCCGTGGTACAGCGACCGCTTCGATCCGCAGGACTGCCGGGAATTATTCAAGGCCAGCCCGATCGTCGGGGAGATCGGCATGGACTCTGTATGGTGTGAGGTTCCGCTTGCCGTGCAGAGGCGTGTATTTGCATGGCAGCTTGAGATCGCGGCAGAGCTTAAAAAGCCGGTCGTCCTGCACACGAAAGGACAGGAGCGGCAGATCGTGGAGATGGTCCGGGATTTTCCAGAGAAAGCCTGCGTGCACTGGTACTCTGGCGGCGAGGCGGAGTTTGAGAAATTTCTGGAAGCCGGCTGCTATTTCACGCTGGGACCGGATCTGGCGGAGAATTTTACGCCGTTGTACGAACGCATGCTGCGCGAGATTCCGGCAGACCGGCTGTTTCTGGAGACGGACGGCCTCTCTTCGATTGCATGGATGCGCGGGCAGGAGACGGGAGCAGTATCTTTCAGAGATATTCCAGCAGTGCTTGAGAAGAATCTGGAGCTTACGGCACGGGTAAAGCAAGTGCGGACGGAGCAGCTGCGAACTTGCCTGAAAGAGAATTTTCACGTATTTACTGGTTGACAGAAGGATTATATGCGGTATATACTTTGTATATACATGGAGGTAATGATATGACTGTTCAGGTAAAAACGTGGGGAAACAGCCAGGGAATTCGCTTGTCAAAAGAATTGCTTGCATTGGCCGGAATCCAGAATAATGATTTTTTGGAAATTGAGTTAATTGATGGAAATATTGTACTTAAGAAAGCAAGGATGCAGCATCGGACATTGGAAGAAAGAGCTTTGGAATACGGCGGAAGACTCGGCCCATATGAAGAATATGCCTGGGGAGAACCGGTGGGAAGGGAGAAGTGGCAGGTTTGACAATAGAGCAGGGAGATATTCTCACAGTAGAGAATATGAAGGGTTTGTTTCTGGTTGTCAGCAAAAATTTTTTTAACATTGCGGAACAGGCTATATTGTGTCCTATTGTGCAGGACGACTTTCAAGATGCTCTTCATATACCGATTAATATTCAGGGAGAAGTACAAGGCTTTGTATTGTGCGAGCAGATGAGGTTTCTGGATCTGAGATATCGCGGTTATAAGAAAACAGGCAGGATCAAATACTCGGATATAATAAACATAACAGATGCGATTCAAAGTATCTTTGATTACTAGTTTTGTATGAACCTGCAAGGCAGAAAAATTTGATGATTATGGAAGAAGGAAAGCGCGGTAAATGAACACACATTATCAGAAAAAATCCTATACGTTGTTCTGGGCGTGGCTGGTTTTGCTTGTCGCCGTGATACTTTTTTATATGTACGGCGGGAGAGCGTATTTCCCCACGATCGGGGCAGGCAAGAATATGGGAATTGTTGTGCTTGTGTTTCTGGATCTGCTTTTTGTGATGATCCTGGCGACACAGAGCGTTTACTGGATCGGCGGCGTGACCTACGAGGCGGCAAAGGAGGCCGGAGCGCGGGCGAGGAGGCGCTTCGCGCTGTGGCATCTGCTGATCTTTCTTGTGGCGACGATCCTGTTCCTGATCTACTGCTTTGGGATGCGGGGTATTCTCCTGCCGGATCAGACGAGGGATTCACTCGTCGCGGGCGGCGCGGTGTGTGCGGCGGTGATTGCAAGCTCGCGAGTGCGGCTGTGAGTGGTATCTGTTTCATGAACGAGCTGACAGAGAACCTTTGAACCAGGTTTCGAAGATTCTCTATTTTTTTGCGCTTTTCGACTTGACATATGAGCTACTTAGTGATATGGTTAATTACATAAGTAATGAACCAATTAACAAACAATCAAAGCAGAGGTGAAGGAAGTGAGAGAGCGTGAATGAGATCCTGACACAGGAAAAATCGATTTATATCCAGATCCGCGAGATGATTGAGAACGACATTCTCCGCGATATCCTGCTGGAGGAGGAGCGTGTCCCGAGCACGAATGAGCTTGCGAAGCTCTATGCGATCAATCCGGCGACGGCTGCGAAGGGAGTGAATCTTCTGGTGGACGAGGGCATTCTCTACAAGAAACGGGGAATCGGGATGTTTGTGGCGACGGGCGCGAAGCGTCAGATCACGGAAAAGCGGAAGAAGAATTTTTATGAAGACTATGTAAAGAGCCTGTTGGCGGAGGCAAAGAGCCTTGGGATCAGCAGGCAGGAGCTGATCAAGATGATTGATCAGGACGAGGATAAGTGAGAAGGGAGAGAGAAATGAGCAGATTAATCGCAAAGGGAATCGTGAAGACATACGGGAAGAAAGACGTTCTGCATGGCGTCGATCTGGAGCTGGAGCCCGGGAAGATCTATGGGCTGATCGGGCGGAACGGCGCGGGCAAGACGACGCTGCTGTCGATCCTGACGGCGCAGAACCCCGCGACGAGGGGCACGGTGGAGCTCGATGGACAGCCGGTGTGGGAGAATCCGAAGGTGCTGGAGCATTTCTGCTTTTCGCGGGAACTGAGCCAGACAAGTACAAGCGGCGCGGCTGCGATGAAGGTGAAGGAGTATCTGGAGATCGCCGCGACTTATTTCGCGCATTGGGATCAGGCAATGGCGGACCGCCTGATACAGGAATTCGGGATTGAGAAAAAGAAGCGGATCAACAAGCTCTCAAAGGGTATGGTCTCGATGGTGACGATCGTCGTGGCGCTGGCGAGCAAGGCGGAGTTTACGTTTCTCGACGAGCCGGTCGCCGGGCTGGATGTGATCGCGCGCGAGCGTTTCTACCAGCTTTTGTTGGAGGAATTCACGCAGACCGGGCGCACGTTCGTGATCTCGACGCACATCATCGAGGAGGCCGCGGATGTGTTCGAAGAGGTTATCATCCTTGACGAGGGACAGATTCTTCTGAAAGAGAATACGCAGGAGCTGCTGGAGCGGGCGTATCATATAAGCGGACATGAGGAAGAAGTAGACGCGGCGACAAAAGGACTTGAGGTACACCATGAGGAAAAGCTGGGCCGCAGCAAGGGCGTTGCGGTGCTGCTGGCTCCGGGGCAGATGCTG
>CANQIW010000133.1 GCA_947624055.1 uncultured Lachnospiraceae bacterium | reverse complement strand
TGGAGCTCGCCGAGAAGAGCAGCGGGAAGAAGATCGTGATGGAAGAGATCGATTATAACGACAAGGCAGTGCTCGATTCGATCGGAACAGGCAGGACGGACGGTGTGTTCCAGATCGAGAGCGCGGGGATGAAGAGCTTCATGAAGGAGCTCAAGCCCCAGAGCCTTGAGGATATCATCGCCGGGATTTCCCTGTATCGCCCGGGACCGATGGATTTCATTCCGCAGTACATCCGCGGGAAAAACCATCCGGAGGAGATCACCTACGACTGCCCGCAGCTTCAGCCGATTCTGGAGGCGACCTATGGTTGCATCGTTTACCAGGAGCAGGTCATGCAGATCGTGCGCGATCTCGGCGGCTACACGCTCGGGCGCAGCGACCTCGTGCGCAGGGCGATGTCGAAGAAGAAGGCTGCCGTGATGGCGAAGGAGCGTCAGAATTTTGTCTACGGCAACCCGGAGGAGGGCGTGCCCGGCTGTGTGGCGAACGGCATCGACGAGCGCACGGCGAACAGGATCTACGATGAGATGACGGACTTCGCGAAGTACGCGTTCAACAAGTCGCACGCGGCGGCCTACGCGGTGGTGTCTTACCGCACGGCATATCTGAAATACTATTATCCGGTCGAATTTATGGCGGCTCTGATGACCTCCGTGATCGACAACCCGTCCAAGGTGGCGGAGTACACGCTGACCTGCCGACAGATGGGGATCGGCATCCTGCCGCCGGACATCAATGTCGGCGAGGGCAATTTCTCGGTGGACGGAAAAAATATCCGTTACGGACTCTCCGCGATCAAGAGCATCGGCAGGCCTGTCATCGAGACGATCGTGCAGGAGCGCGCGGCGCACGGGCAGTACCGGGATATCTCAGACTTTATTGAGCGCGTGGCCGGCAGCAAGGACGTCACGAAGCGCACGTTTGAGAGCCTGATCAAATCCGGCGCGATGGACAGCCTCGGGGCGACGCGCAGGCAGATGCTGCAGGTGTACGGCGATATCCTGGATCAGATCGCGCAGGAGAAGAAGCGCGGGATATCCGGGCAGATGTCGCTGTTCGATCTGATGGGCGACGAGGAGAAGACAGACTACAAGGTGAAGCTTCCGGACGTCGGAGAGTATGACAAGGAAGAGCTTCTCGCCTACGAGAAGGAGGTGCTCGGCATCTATGTCAGCGGGCATCCGCTCGAAAAGTATGAGACGGTGTGGAGGCGCGGGATCACGAACGTGACTTCGGATTTCGCCCTGGACGAGGAGAGCGGCGTTTCCAGGGTCACGGACAACAGCAACGCGGTCATCGGCGGAATGATCACAAGCAGCAAGATCAAATATACGAAGAACAATCAGACGATGGCGTTTCTGAGTATTGAGGATCTGGTCGGCAACGCAGAGGTGATCGTGTTCCCGAAGAGCTATGAAAAGTACCATGAACTTCTGGCGGAGGATCGCAAGGTGTTCGTGCGCGGCCGCGTGAGCTGCGAGGAGGACAAGCCGAGCAAGCTGATCTGTGAGAAAATCTGGCCGTTCGAGGAGATTCCGCGCGAGCTCTGGGTGCAGTTTGCGGATAAGCAGGAATATCAGGCGCGCGAGCAGGAGCTTTTTGACGTGCTCCGCCATTCAGAGGGCAAGGATCACGTCGCGATCTATCTGCGCGGCGAGCGGGCGGTCCGCAGGCTCGGCGACAACTGGACCGTGCAGGCGGACGATGAGATGATCGCGCGGCTCGCGGAGATCTTCGGGTCGGAAAACGTGAAGATCGTGCAGAAGTAATTCGCTTGCATTCTTATTGGAAATGCATTAGAATGGCAATAAATGTGAAGAGGGGAGACGGGTATGGCTGATAAAGTGAAGACGATAGGCGTATTGACAAGCGGGGGCGACGCCCCGGGCATGAACGCGGCGATCCGCGCGGTGGTTCGCAAGGCGCTGTCACAGGGAATCAATGTAAAAGGAATCTATCAGGGCTACAGGGGACTTCTGAATGAAGAGATCGTCGATCTGACTGCGCGTTCCGTCTCGGATTCGATCTCTAAAGGCGGTACGATCCTATACACGGCCAGATGTCTGGAATTCAAGAAGCCGGAGGTGCAGGACCGCGCGGCGGAGATCTGCCGGAAGCACGGAATCGACGGTCTTGTCGTGATAGGCGGAGACGGCTCGTTCCGCGGCGCGCAGCAGCTGGCAGCCCGTGGTATCAACACGATCGGCGTTCCGGGGACGATCGACCTGGATATCGCCTGTTCAGACTACACGATCGGTTTCGACACGGCGGTCAACACAGCGATGGATGCGATCGATAAAGTGCGCGACACCTCGACCTCCCATGAGCGCTGCAGCATCATCGAGGTCATGGGACGCAACGCCGGGTACATCGCGCTGTGGTGCGGCATCGCGAACGGCGCGGAGGATATTCTTCTTCCGGAGCAGTACGATTATGATGAGCAGATTCTGATCAACAACATCATCCAGAACCGCAAGCGCGGCAAGAAGCATCACATCGTCATCAACGCGGAGGGCATCGGACATTCGACGAGCATGGCGCGCAGGATCGAGGCGGCGACCGGGCTTGAGACCCGCGCGACAATCCTTGGACACATGCAGCGGGGCGGCAGCCCGACCTGCAGGGATCGTGTATATGGCACCGTGATGGGCGCGCTCGCGGCGGATCTTCTGATCGAGGGAAAGTCGAACCGCGTCGTCGCGTTCCGCGAGGGACAGTATGTGGATCTGGACATCGACGCAGCGCTTGCCATGCAGAAGAATTTGCCGGAGTACATGGTGCGCGTCGCGAAGGCGATGGCCATATGATTCAAAAGTTTCGCCATGCAAGAAAAGCAAATCAGAGACCGTGCAAATATATTTGCAAAGGGCTATCATTTGCTTTTTGAGAATGGGCTTGATGGAGGCTATACATTGATCACAAGCACATCTAACCCACAGATCAGGCAGCTTCAGGCGCTGCAAAAAAAGGCAAAAGAGCGTGAGAACGCGGACGTGTTTGTCGTGGAAGGCGTCAAGATGTACCGGGAGGCACCGAAGGACAGACTTGTCCACAGCTATGTCTCCGAGAGCTTTCTCCGAAAAAATCCCTCCGTATTTGAGGGCGTGAAGAATCTCACGGAGCTGTCCGACCGTGTATTCGAGAGCGTGTCAGACACGAAGACGCCGCAGGGCGTGCTCTGCCTTGTGCGGCGGTGTCATTATACATTGCAGGATCTGTTCGGAGGATATCGGCCGGATACCGTTTCAGGAAGCAGGCCTGATAAAGCAGCGACCGGACGAGGACAAGCTGAGATGTTCCCGAAGAGGCAGAACATGGAAAAGCATGCCGGACAATCGGATTCGGGCAGAAAGCCAGACTCGGTGTGCGCGCCCCTCGTTCTGGCGTTGGAGAACCTGCAGGATCCGGGTAATCTCGGCACGCTCCTGCGCACGGCGGAGGGCGCCGGCGTCACGGGAATCCTGCTGAGCCGGGATTGCGTGGACATCTACAATCCGAAGGTGATCCGCTCGACGATGGGCTCGGTTTACCGTGTGCCGTTTTGCTGTTCGCAGGACTGGAAGGGCGACCTGGAGCGGCTGAAGCGGCAGGGCTTGCGGCTGTACGCGGCGCACCTGAAAGGTGAAAAATATTACGATGAAATTTCTTATTGTGTTCCGTCGGCATTTCTGATCGGCAATGAGAGCCGCGGGCTGACGGATGAGACGGCGGCGCTCGCCGACGAATACATCCGCATTCCGATGTGCGGGCGGGTGGAATCGCTGAATGCGGCAGTGGCGTCATCCATCCTGATGTATGAGGCAAACCGCCAGAGGAGGCAGGCTGAGTCTGATCATAAGATGAACTGCCGGAGGAGGCGGATCGATTCTGATGTATAAGGCAGGCCGCCGGAGAAGGCGCTGACCGCGTTGTATGTTGTACGAAATAAAATTCCCGAATAGAGATTTTGTGAAAAGCTCGTTTGGATCCCTGGCGAGGCTTTCCGAAAAGTATCGCGTTGCTTTTGTGGAAAGAATGCCGGAGGGGCGCCGGACGGGTTTTTTTGCGTCTTCTCCGGTATATTTTTATATTTTTAAAACAAATGGTTGACAAAACTTATTAAAAAGATTACAATACAGTCGTAACACAAGTTAATAATTGCGTAACAAATTTAACAGAAACGTAGTGAACGCGGAGCAGGATAAACTGCGTGCGGTACGTGAAAGGCAAATGGGAAGCGGCGCTTTGCATTTGCCATGAGAGGAGATAATTAATTATGAACGGAAGGAAGAAAGGCGTGATCTGCACAGCGGCGGTGATGGGTATGAGCCTGACGCTGGGCGGCACGGCGATGGCGCAGGAGAGTTCGATCGCGCTCCCATACGAGCAGGAAGCCGCATGGGATGAGATCGCTCTTACGAATGACGATACGGTGAGCACCGGCGTTAATGTGCGCAGCGCGGCGGATGAAGACAGTCGGATCATCGGCTGTCTGTATCAGGGCGGCGCGGCGTGGGTGATCGACCGCGGTGAGGAATGGACGGAGATCTGTTCCGGCGGACTGACCGGTTTCGTGAAGAACGAATATCTGGTCTATGGCGAGGACGCGAAGGCGCTCGCGCAGGGTCACGGCGTGGAGGGCGTCTCGACGACCTGGAATGACGTTAAGCTCTATTCCGGGGCGGATGGAGGCTCTCAGGTGCTGGATTCCCTTACATATGGCGATTCTTTTATTCTGACACAGGACGAAGGGCACTGGCTGCAGGTGCAGAACGGCGCGGACAGCACGGCATATGTTTCCGCGGAAGATGTTTCCAGAGTGCTTTTGCTGGATACGGCAGTGGCGGCTGACGAGGCATATCTGGATGATCCCTGCGCGGACACGAGTTACACGGATGACTCCTATGATGATACGGGTTATGTGGACGATTCTTATACTGACACGGCATACACGGATAGTTCTTATACCGATACAGCTGCATATACGGATGAGACATACACGGATACAGCTTACACGGACACGGCATACACGGATACATCCTATGCCGACGAGTCTTACACAGACACAACGTACACTGACGGGGATTACACGGATACATCCTATACCGACGAGTCTTACACAGATACAACGTACACTGACGGGAGCTACACGGATACAGGCTACACGGACGCGGCTTACGCGGACACGGCCACGGATGCGGCAGGTACCGGCGTGACGCCGGGCACCGGCACAGAGAGCTACTACGATTCTGCGACGGGCATCTATTACGACGCGGGCACCGGGCTCTACTATGATTCCGGTACCGGGATTCTCTACGACGCGTGGTGGAATCCGGTAAACGAGGCGATCGCGACGCCGATGACGGCGGGCGGGACAGAGACGTCTGACGGCAGCTCTTCCTACGACGTTGGAACAGATGATCCGGACGCATCCGCAGACGATTATGCGAACGACGCTTCCCAGACGACGTCGGCAGGCACGGACGACACCTCCCTGCTCGCGGCGCTGATCTACTGCGAGGCGGGCAATCAGAGCTATGACGGGATGGTCGCGGTAGGCGCGGTCGTCATGAACCGGGTGAACAGTCCTTCGTTCCCGAACTCGATCAGCGAAGTCATCTATCAGAGCGGTCAGTTTACGCCGGCTTCGAGCGGCGGGCTTGCGAGCGCATTGGCAAACGGCGTCCCCAGCGCCTGCTATGACGCGGCAGCAGCGGCGATCGGCGGAGAGAATCCGGTTGGAGATGCCCTTTACTTCAACACGGGTTCCGGAAAAGGTACAAAATTAGGAGACCACCAGTTCTATTAATGGTTTCATCTACAGAATGCAGCAGGCGGCACTTCCCGGTGCCGCCTGCTGTGTTAGTGCGGAGAATTCGCGGGCTGAAGCTGCTTAGCGGTTATAAATTGCGCGGCAGGGACGCCAGTCCCTGTCAGAAAAAACGCCGTGAAACAGGAAAAACTGTCTCACGGCGGTATTCATGATCTGCAATATGCAGCAGGAGATTCAGCCGAGCAGCGCGTCTGCGAGCGCCTCAAGCTCCGGAATATTCTCCGGCTTTAATGTCGATTTGATCGTGACCATCGGCTCAACCTCGGTGATGTCCTTCATCTGCGCGACGATGGCTTTCATGGTCTTGCCGGCGCTCGGCGCCCAGCTCCCGTTCTGGACGTAGGCGATCTTGCGCTTCTGGAAATTCTTGGCGCGCAGATGGTTCAGGTAATCCTCCATGCACGGGAAGACGCCGGCGTCGTAGGAGGCCGCCATCAGCACGAGCTTGTCGTAGCG
>CANQIW010000132.1 GCA_947624055.1 uncultured Lachnospiraceae bacterium | reverse complement strand
GCGCAATATTGATCTCCTGCTCCCGCAGCCTGTCCTTGTAAACGGTCTGAATCAGCCCGTTCATGCGATCCGCCATACGGTTGTAATTCTCCATCAGGCTGCCGATCTCGTCCCGTCCGTCCACGTTATTGATCCTGGCCAGGGTATCCTGCCCTACCTGCCCAAACACCCGGCTGAGCCTGCCGATGCGCTGCGTGATCGACTTTCCGATCTGGCGCATCAGTGTCCAGGGAAGAATAATATTGATCAGCAAAAGCAGCACAAGCATCGGGATATGATCCTTAAGTACCTCAAAAAGACTGAATTTTCCCCGCAGGACGCGGATGCTCAGCGTCTCGCCGTAGAGGGTAAAGTCCTTCTGGTATCCGACCTGGTCAGCCAGAGTAAACGCCTCGAACGGCTGTCCGACATTGTTCGCCCCGGCATTAGAAAACAGCAGCTCGTCTCCCCGGCAGATATAGATGGAATTTTCGTAATTCATGTTCCGGATATCCCTCTCCAGGCCTCCATAATCGAGCTCGATCTTCAGCAGCTTCTCCGTATCGTCGCGCAGGAAGCGGTTCAGCTTCCGCAGAAACAGCACTTTCCGTTCCGCCTTTTCGTAAGGGACATTCAGATCATCGTAATAAAAAAGCAGCATGGAATCCTGTGAACTCTCCTCCATCTGACGGTACCAGGGGGTATCCCGGAGCTCAGAGAGGCGCAGAAAGCCGCCGCCGTTGACGATCGTCTCGTTGTCCGCGCAGATCGTGATCCTGGTGTTGTCCACGCCAAGATTGCTGCCGAGCAGCGAGTTTCGCATAAATTTCTGATATTCAACCACATAGTCGAGGGCGTTTTCATAGTGGGTATCCAGAAAATCCCTTACATATTCATTCATATAGAAGCTTTTCGCCAGGGTGGCGGAATTCTCCACATAGCTGGAAATGATGTATCGCGCCGAGCTGGCCTGGTTCTCCATCTCATGCTGCTGCGCCGCCCGCTCCGTCCGCACCAGGCTGTACAGAATCACGCCGTCCGTCACGATGAGCGGCACCAGAACGCAGAAAAAATAGAGCCCGTAGAGCTTCTTTCTCAGGCTCATATCATTCAGCCAGCTTCTCCATTTTTCAGCCCACATCGATGATCTCTTCATATCCGTCCCAAACCCTGTTTCGGCCGCTGCCGCTTTGCCTTTCACAGGACATATTATAAATTATGTCGTCATTTTTTACAACGGGAAATCCGAATCCGTTCTTTTTCGCATCACAGTCTCCAAAAAAGGCAGCGCGGCACGCCTCGTCAGCCTCCGGCGGTTTTATCAACGTGAGCAGGCATTTCCACATCGGGCGGCGCGGCACGCCCAGGCAGCCCCGAGCGCCGGAATCAATAGTTCCCAAGCACTTTCTGCAGATATTCCCTGTATTCCACGCGGACGCTCTCCGGCCCTTCGATCCTCACGCCGGGACCGATCCCGGTGAGCCAGCCGAAGAACTGCGGGCTTACCGACACGAGCACCCGCACCCGGAAATGCTCCCCATCCACCGGGACGAGCCAGACGTCATGTCCGAAGCGGTCGATCATGATCCCGGCAAAGTGCTTCTCGCACACAAGCGTCACCGTCTCGTCGCGCCCTCCGTACATGCCGAAGGTCTTCTTCGCGAATTCCGCAAGATTGAAATTCCGGAAGGCCTCCTCGCCCCTGCGCTCCGTCTCCAGGATCTTTGTGCGCTGCATCTTGTCGACGCGGTAATGCCGGATCTGTCCGACTGCGTCGTCGTAGGCCACCAGGTAATAATTCTCATCGTCCCAGGTGAGCGCCCAGGGGCTGACCACATACCGGGCTCCGTCCCGCTTCAGATGAAATTTCTTCTGCATCGTCCACTCCGCGTACTGAAACGAGATCTCCCGATTCTCATAGATTGCGTTGTGCACATAGTCCACGTTGTAGTAGATCGTCTCGTTCTCCGCCTTCAGGCGATTGACGATGAAAACCTGCTTCGAGAGGATCTCCGCGTCTGTCCTGCAGCAAAGCTTTTCCAGCTTCTTGATCAGCTCCCGCGACTTACTCTCCGTGATGAACTTCGACGACTGCACCGCATCCACCAGAAGCTTCAGCTCCGGCAGCTCAAACTCCCGCGCGCCAATATAATATCCGGGATTCTTTCCCTTCTTCTGCTGCACATCCAGCCCGTATCTGGCCAGTATCTCCATCTCCGCGTAGATCGTCCTGCGATCCGTGCTGATGGAGTATTCATGCTCAAGAATCTCGCAGAGCTGCGAAGCGTTCAGCATATGCGTATCGTCCGTGCGCTCCAGCATGATATCCATGAGGTAGAGCGTGCGAAGCTTCTGATCCAGTGCCGCCATAGGAGCCTATCCTTTCTCTTCTGTCGCCGGCCTGCGCGGTTCGCGTCTGCAGGCAAGCTGGCTTTTCTCATATTATAAAATAATACGGCGGATCCGGCAATCAGTTTTTGACCGCCTGATCCGCCTGCCTGTGCGCTTCAGAAATCAAATTCATCCGGATCCAGCCCCGCCTCCCGGAGCACGTCCCTTCTCCGGATCGGATCCATGATCTCAAGCTCCTCATAATCCAGACCGGCGTCTCCGAACACATCCGCGCCGTCGTCGTCCATAATATTCAAAATCCCGGCAAACCTTACGCCGTCAACCGTATGATACGCAAGCATACATATCCCCCTCCTCATCGTTTCTTTTGCAGATTTCTTACTGATCATCTCTCCTGCCTGCTCTCCAGATAATCGTAATAGTCGGATTCGCTGGCAAACAAGATATATCTGCCCTCCACGTATCCCATGTAACCGTTTCCTGTTAAATATCCTTTCATATGCCGACCCTCCCTTGCTTTTGATGTCATCAGTTTACCTCAACCGCTGTACAAAAATCTGCACAGCCAAAAAACTCTCCTTCCATCTTCTGCTTGCATCCAATTCGTTCTGATGCTATGATATCAATATTGAGGTGTGCCCGCACTGCGGACAGAATAAGACAAATCGGGAGGGATCGGTATGCTTTACAATGAATTTCAGGGAATAAAACTATCCGCGCTCGGCATGGGAAATATGAGACTGCCGGTGCTGGACGGCAACGACGGGAAGATCGACGTGCAAACCGCCGGAGAAATGATCGACCGCGCCATGAAGGCCGGCGTGAACTATTACGACACAGCCTACGGCTACCACAATGGAGAGTCGGAGCGGGTCGTCGGAGCAGCTCTGAAAAAATATCCGCGGGACAGCTTTTACCTCGCGACCAAGTTTCCGGGCTACGATCTTGCCAACATGCCGAAGGTGAAGGAGATTTTTGAGGAACAGCTTGAGAAATGTCAGGTAGACTATTTTGATTTCTACCTGTTCCACAATGTCTGCGAAATGAATGTGGACGCCTATCTGGATCCGAAATACGGAATCTATGATTATCTTCTGGAGCAGAAAAAGAACGGCCGCATCCGACACCTCGGCTTTTCCACGCACGGAGACCTCAGCTGCATGAAGAAGTTCCTGGACGCCTATGGGGAGAGCATGGAATTCTGCCAGATCGAGCTGAACTACTTCGATTATAAATTCCAGAACGCGAAAGGAAAGGTCAAACTTCTGAACAGCCGGAACATCCCGATCTGGGTGATGGAGCCGGTCCGCGGCGGTCAGCTTGCCACGCTTGCCGGGGAATTCGAGGCACGGCTCAGGGAAGCACGGCCAAAGGAACAGGTGCCTGCATGGGCGTTCCGTTTCCTGCAGACGCTTCCGGGCGTGACCATGATCCTCTCCGGCATGTCAAACATGCAGCAGCTGGAGGATAATCTTGCGACCTTTGCAGAAAAGAAACCTCTGAACGAAAAGGAGATGGAACTGATCCTCGGCGTAGCGGACGACATGATCGCCCGCACCACAGTCCCCTGCACAGGCTGCCATTATTGCGTGAGCCACTGCCCGCAGGGGCTGGACATCCCGTTCCTGCTGAAGCTCTATAACGAGGCGGTCGTCGCCGGCTCCGGAGATTTCATCGCGCCCATGGGGCTTTCGTCCGTCGACGCGGACAAACAGCCGGAATGCTGCGTCGCCTGCCACAGCTGCGAAAAGGTATGTCCGCAGACGATTCAGATCCCGGACACGCTGCACCGCTTCGCCGTGAAGCTGGGCCGCGGATAAACCAGGCAGCACGTGAGTCTGCGCACGATTGCCTCTGTCAGGCTCTGTAAATCCGTACAGTCGTACCGCCCCTGCCGTTCCCGTGTCAAAACCGGGAATGACAGAGGCGGTTTCTCTATGCTGTCAGGCAGATCCTCTCCGGATCTTGTCGTCATAAAAGTTTTCCATTGTCCGGGATCCCGGCAATCATCACCGGTTTTGACACCGGTTCACTCACCGGCAAAAGTTCCATTTCTCCGCTCTTCCCATGAAACTTAATCAGCGCCAGATTGTCTGAATACTGATTCGCCGCGACAAGATATCCCCCGAAAACCGCGAAATCCCTCGGTCCGCTTCCGCCGCTTGAGACACAGGCCGCTTTTTCGATCCGTCCATCCGCCTGCACCAGAAAGCTTGTGATCGTGTCGGCTCCCCGGTTCGAGACAAACAACAGCCTTCCGTCTTTGCTGAATTTGATCGCCGCTGCGGTATTTTCCACTACAGCATTTTCCCCGGCAGCCTTTCTTTCGCCGGAATCTCCCACTGCAATGTCTTTCCCGGCAAACCCCCTTCCGCAGGCATTTCTACAAGTGCAATTCTCCGGCAGGGAACTGACGCGCTGGAGCATTCTGTACCTGCCCTCAGCCTTCTGCAGCACGCAGACGTCGCCCGTCAACTCGCCGAGCACATACAGGAAATTCCTGTGAGTCTCATGCGCCGCCAGATGTCTGGGACCAAATCCGGGCAGAAGACAGATATCCTCTCCGCACTTTGCCAGTTTGCCCGTCTTTTCATCCGGCTCATAGACCACAATGCGGTCAATCCCCAGGTCGCACACGCAAAGCCGCCCTTCGATCATCTGCGAGAAATGCACATGCGGACTCTCCTGCCGATCCGGGTTTATCCCTCTCCCCACATGCTGCTTATGGTCGGTCATGCCCTCCGGCCTGCCGGACGAATCCAGCCGAAAAACCGACAGGCTGCCGCTGGAATAGTTCGCGGCAAACAGAAGCCTTGCTTCAGGGCTCAGCGAAAGATGGCAGGGGTCCGCACCCTCTGTCTTCAGAGAAAACAGATATTTCAGCGCATCGCTTTCCCGTCTGTAAACGGCAACGCGCCCCTCCGGGTTCAGCTCCTCTACCGAATACAGGAATTTCCCGTTCGGATGGATCAGCAGCCAGGAGGGATTGTCCACGCCTTTTATCGCTTCCGTTCTGCGCAGCGTTCCGTTTTCTTCATTCAGCTGATATCTGTATATGCTTTCATGATCAGCCAAGGCGTAACTGCCCACATAGAAATCGTAGAACATAAACCCTCCTCCCAAATAGATCACACAGATCCGAACGACTGTCTTGCGGCCTCACCGCAGGCCGTAATGATTCCCCATTTGAACATAATCATAACCCAAAGGTGCTCCGGCGTACAGTAAACGGCAATTCCCCAGCCGTACTCCTGCCCCTTTTGTTCTTCCGCCTCCGGAAATCGCGGATACACAGATACGTCTGCATCTGGAGGTTCGTCGCCTCCCTTTCAAATACCTAAGAAAGGCATAAAATAAATCGGAAGATAATTCAATCCATCCTTTTTCCCCACATCCTTCTGCGAAGCGATATAGCCACCTTCAACATGTTTCGAATACCGGCTCATAAAAGCCTCGACGGATTCATGCTTTCCTGTCCCTGATGATTTCACCTCTATCACGGACAGCTTTGCTCCCTGTGAAATCAGGAAGTCTATCTCATAGCAATGGGTACTTCCTTTCTTTTCCCACGTGTGATAGTACAGTTCTCTGCCGGAAGCTGCAAGCATCTGCGCCACAAGATTCTCGTACAGATATCCCAGATTCGCGGGAAGCTTATCCGACAGCAGCTTCGCATAAATCTCATTTTCCGCCGCTGTCCGGTCCATAAACATCAGTGTGATAAACAATCCCGTATCCGCAATATACAGCTTGTAGCTGTCTGTACTCTTCGTAAGTGACAGACTGGCTCCCGGATCCGTCGTATTATAGGAAGGCAGCACCGTCTTCGAATCGATCAGGTCATACATCAGCCTCTCATCTTTTGATGTTTTTCTCTTATTTAAGGCCGCCGATATACGATACCGCTTTGTCCCCTTCGATAATGCTCATGTACGGTAAGGAAGCAAGCAACCGAAAACAAGAGATAGACCGCCAGCACTACACTATTCCGAACC
>CANQIW010000131.1 GCA_947624055.1 uncultured Lachnospiraceae bacterium | reverse complement strand
CCGAGCACCGCCCCGATGCACCAGACAAGCGGCGTGCGCCCGAGCGCGAGCAGGAAATTCTCCGTGCTCATCGAGATGAACAGCGTAATGCAGATCACCCATACCCGGTTTTTCGGAGCCGGGAGAAGCGTGACAAGCACGCTGCCAAGAAGCGTCGCGATCCCAACACAGGTGTTGACAAGCCCGAGCACAGTCTCGCCTCCGTTCGGCCTCGACAGAAGCATCGCCGGAAGCGCCGCGTCATACATGGAAGCCACCAGATTGATCGCCGCAAGGAACAGGATCAGATTCGTGATCAGCGGATTGTGCTTCAGCCACGCAAGCCCCGCCTTCGCGGACGCGAGCAGCTTCTCCTCCGCCTGCCTCTGTGCCTTCTCCTCCGGCACCTCGATGAACAGCAGCAGCGCAAAAAACGCAAGCGCAAATGTGAGAAGATCGAAGGCGATCACCGCTTCGATCCCTCCGAACGCGAAGAACGCCGTCGCCAGAATCGGCGTAAGGATCGAGGTCAGCGACTGTGAAATAGACCGCAGGCCGCTCGTCTTCTGATAATATTCCTTTGGGATCAGAAGCGTCGCCGCCACCTCGCTCGCAGGCTGCTGGATCGTGTTCATCAGTCCATTCAGAGCATTCAGCACATACAAGTGTCCGGCGACAAGCAGATCTGTCCGGATCAGCCCAAACACAACGACCGTGCTCAGCGCCGCGATCAGATCGCAGACCAGCATCGTGCGCTTTTTGTTCCAGCGGTCGCTCAAGGCGCCCGCGAAAATGCTCATCGCCACATATGGTGCATACGAACAAACTGACAAAAGTGCGGTTCCGAGCGCGGAGCCGGTACGCAGATACAGCCACAACACCAGCGCGTAGCTTGTCATACCGCTGCCGAGCCCTGAGAGCGACTGCGTGCTCCAGAGCAGCAGATATGGTCTGAGGCTCCCAAGCCCGGCTTTTCCTGCACTATTCTTTTCAATATTCTTCCCTGTATTCTCTTTTTTCATCATTGACTTTGCTCCTTTGATTTGGTGTTTTCTTTTTCAGTTACAAATCAAGATGCAAAGTCCGAGGACAGCTGCGGAACCGATTTCAGGATCTCCCTCCGAAATATCCGCCTTGTCATCCTCCATGCAGTGTCCTCAAACCTTGCATGGAGTGTAAGCAATGATCAACAGCACCTCTGTAATTCCTTTCCTGACAGCCTGACTGCCCTTTTTCAGACAAATAATAACGAAATAACTACTGTTTTATCTTAGCATAAATCCGTTTACGGGGCAAGCGTCAACCCCAGCTTTCTATGATCTTCAGGATTTCCGCCTCGTAGCCCCCGGTATAATCTTCCATTTTTCCCACGTTTTTCACATTGCTCTCCGCGCCGTTCCCCGGAAATTCCCATACATGGTATGTAAGGCCTCTGTGCTCCCAGTCAACGCTCCCGCAGCCGTCCTCCTCCGCGTAGGAATATTTCCAGCCTTTCCCTCGCAAATAATCCTGCAATTTCTCCAGACGCATCTGATTACCTCCGACATCTAAAAGCATGCAGCCGTTATAGTATCCTTTTCCTGCCAAATAGGCATCCTTGCTAAGCGGAAATTGCATTGGGTTTTCTTCCAAACGATCATATACCTTTTCCACTTCATCTAATAAATGCACTGCCGCTTGTTCATTTTTCAGTTGATATATCAAATATTGCAAAGCTGAATCCAACAGTTCATCTGCATGCTCTGTAATTATCAATTTATATACCATATTTTGTTCTTATCTCCGCTAAAGCCGATCTGGCCCCCTTAACCTGACCATTTTGGACTTGTTTTTCTGACAATTCGATATCCTTGTATACAGAAAGCCGCCGCATAGTATTTTCATAGGTTTCCATACTCATAATAACCATATCTCCATATCCGTTTTTTGTGATATAAATAGGTTCAGCCGACTTATGACACCATTCAGAAATCTCCGATGTATTTTTCAAATCTTTAATAGGAATAATCTGTGGCATTTTTTCACCTCCTTAACATGGTCGAATTATACCATAATTATGCCCTTGTTTCAACTGTAATATATCTGCAAAAGCATTATTCTTCAGAATATCCTCACCAACGCCTCCATGATAATCTGTACTACGCTCAAGCATCCTCAATCATCAGATGATAATATCACAGCTATATCACAGCTTCTTCACAAACAGGCAGCGGATCGCGTTGAGCACCGCCAGAACCATGACGCCCACGTCTGCAAAGATCGCCAGATACATATTCGCGATGCCAATAGCTCCCAGCGCAAGGCAGGCAAACTTGACGGCCAGCGCGAAGACGATGTTCTGATAGACGATGCGCAGGCACTTGCGCGAGATTCGGATCGCCTTGGAGATTTTCAGCGGGTCGTCGTCCATCAATACGATATCCGCCGCCTCGATCGCCGCGTCCGAACCCATCGCGCCCATCGCGATGCCGATGTCTGCCCGCGATAGCACGGGCGCGTCGTTGATGCCGTCTCCGACGAAGGCAAGTTTAGCCTTTTCAGATTTCGCGCGCAGCAGTTCTTCGACCTTCTCCACCTTGTCGGCCGGAAGAAGCTCACTGTAGACCTCGTCGATCCCGAGAGAGGCCGCCACCTGATCCGCGACCTTTTTCGCGTCGCCGGTCAGCATCACTGTCTTTTCGACGCCCGACGATCTGAGCGAAGCGATGGCATCCTTCGAATGAGGCTTCACAATGTCGGAAATGACAATATGTCCGGCATAAGCCCCATCAACGGCGACATGGATGATGGTTCCGGCCGAGTGGCACTCAATATAGGAAACGCCCAGAAGCCTCATCAGCTTGTCGTTTCCTGCCGCCACCTCCACGCCGTCTACCTTCGCGATCACACCGTTGCCGCTGATTTCCTGAATGTCGCTCACGCGGCTGCGATCCGGCTCTTTGCCGTAGGCGCGCTGCAGGCTCTTGCTGATCGGATGGGACGACGCGCTCTCCGCCAGCGCCGCGTACTCAATCAGCTTCGCGTCTTCCATCTTATTGTGATGGATCCCGTCCACCTCAAATACGCCCTGCGTCAGCGTGCCGGTCTTGTCAAACACGACTATTTTCGTCTTTGAGAGCAGCTCCAGAAAATTGGAACCCTTTACCAGAACGCCCTGCTGACTCGCGCCGCCAATCCCCGCGAAGAAGCTCAGCGGAATGCTGATGACGAGCGCGCACGGGCAGCTGATAACGAGGAAGGTGAGCGCGCGGTAGATCCACACGCTCCAGTTCGCGCCAAGTCCCATAAACAGCATGCGGATGAGCGGCGGCAGAATCGCCAGCGCCAACGCGCTGTAGCAGACCGCCGGAGTGTAGACTTTCGCGAATTTCGAGATGAAATCCTCGGATCTCGACTTGCGCGAGCTGGCGTTCTCCACCAGATCAAGAATCTTCGATACCGTCGACTCCCCAAATTCCTTCGTGGTCTGTATCTTCAGTACGCCGGTCATGCTGATGCAGCCGCTGATCACCTCGTCCCCCGTCTTCGCTTCCCTCGGCAGGCTCTCCCCGGTCAGCGCGCTCGTGTTCAGGCTGGAACTGCCCTCGAGGATCACGCCGTCGATCGGCACCTTTTCGCCCGGCTGGACAACGATCACGCTGCCGGTCTCCACCTCATCCGGGTCTACCTGCTCCAGCTTGCCGTCCCTCTCGATATTCGCGTAGTCCGGACGAATGTCCATCAGGCTGCTGATGTTGCGGCGGCTCTTGCCCACGGCGTAGCTCTGGAACCATTCGCCGATCTGGTAAAACAGCATGACGGCGATCGCCTCCAGATACTCTCCGTTCTCGTAGATCGCGAGCGCCATCGCGCCGATCGTCGCGACCGCCATCAGGAAATTCTCATCAAACACGCGTCCGTTCCGGATCCCCTGCAACGCCTTTCTCAAGATATCATATCCGATGATGAAGTAATCGATCAGATAGCAGGCGAAACGGATCCAGCGTCCCGCCGTCGGGAACAGATAGCAGTCGAGCTGATCAAACAATTTTGCCGGAGCGAACTGAAGCGCCAGAAGGATCGACGCCGCGATCAGAATGCGGATCATCATCTTACGCTGCTTTTTTGTCATGCCGCCCTCACGCCTGCCGATAAATAGAAGAAGCCCAGCCGCCGCCAGCACCACGATTGCAAGTAATGTGTCTATGATAATATCCTGCATGATACATTTCCTTTCAAGATATACTTAATTGTTTACTTGATTGTCAAAGAAAACGGCCTTTTTCAGCAGACAGATCAGAGCCTTCAGGCGCCGTACTGTTTTCAGAGTTCGATCTCACAGTCCGGCTCGACCTTTTTGCAGGCCTTCAGCACATTTTTCATTACGCTCTTCGGATCCTGCCCCTCCGCAAATTCCACGATCATCTTCTGCGTCATGAAATTCACCGTGGCAGAAACTACGCCCTCCGTCTTGCGGGTCGCTTCCTCCATCAGGTTCGCGCAGTTCGCGCAGTCCACTTCAATCTTGTATGTCTTCTTCATAACATATTCCTCCCTGTTTTATAATTTTACGATTAAGCACTTGTTTAATCTTTGTATCTGTAGTATAATACAAAGCAGAAGAAACGTCAATACAAAAAATAAGGTCTCAGCAGAAAATGCCTCGACCTTGTCTAAATTGCAGCTATATAAAATGTTTGTTGAACTATCTTTAAGGCGATCCTATAAAAACAGTAGAAAAGGAGAAGAGCCTATGCGCAAAATCGAGTTACCCCACCACCACGGCGAACCGCAGGAAATTGAGATGCTCCAGAATCAGGTCGACCGCACGGAACATTTTCAGATCGTGGCGGACATTTTCAAGATGCTCGGCGATACTACCAGGATCCGCATCTTCTGGCTTCTCTGTCACTGTGAGGAGTGTGTGATCAACATCTCCGCCATGCTGGAAATGTCAAGCCCCGCCGTCTCCCACCACCTGCGTCCGCTGAAAAACAGCGGGCTGATCATCAGCCGCCGCGAAGGAAAAGAAGTCTACTACCGCGCGGCCGACACTCCACAGGCCAGGCTGCTCCACGAAATGATCGAACAGGTCATGGAGATCGCCTGCCCGGGAGCATGACTGCCCGGAAGCATAGCTGTCCGGAGAGCATGAGCGCCTGTCTCAAACAAAGCACGATGAGCAACGACAGATTCAGGCAGATCACGATTAATTGCTTGATTCATTCTGCACAATTCCCAGAAGTTTTATGAGCACAGGCGCTCCCGCCGTGATATAGAGGATCAGCACAAACTGTTCCACAGCCTTGCCAAGGCCACCCGCGATTGCCTCTGTGATCAGCGGCGTGACATATGTCTTCAGAAGCATACTTTGTGAAACAGCAAAACTATTTCGATCAATTCGCACCCCACTCCCGGATCAGTTAAATTTCCGGTTTCACAACGACAAAACATGCTCCCCTACAACAGTGGCGAGATCGCCTTCAGCAGCGCGCCCTCGATCTTCAGGGAACGTTTTTCCTGGCGGATCGTCTCTTTCGTGACAATACGGCACTTCTCCAGCGTCTTGTGGAAATCCGCTTCAATCTCCGGGATACAGGAAGTTTGATACATATAGGCAGCGCACTCAAAGTGATGGTACAGGCTGCGGTAATCCAGATTGATCGTGCCGACTACAGCTCTGCGATCATCGCTGACAAACAGCTTCGCGTGCACAAAGCCTGGCGTATACTCGTAGATCTTCACCCCGGAAGCCAGCAGGGACTTGTAGTGCGTCTTCGCGAGCGAGTACGGCGCGGTCTTGTCCGGGATGCCCGGCAGGATCAGCCGGACGTCCACGCCACGCTCCGCCGCAAACTTCAGCGCCGTCTCCATCTCTCCGTCCAGGATCAGATAAGGCGACATGATATGCACATAGCGGGTCGCGCGGTTCAGGATATCCATGTAGACGCGCTCGCCCACCTTGTCCGCGTCGAGCGGGCAGTCTCCGTACGGGATTACATAGCCGTTTGCTTCAAGCGCCGGAACTTTCACATTCAGATACCTGTCATACTCCTCATGCCGCTCCGTGATGTTCCACATCTGCAGGAACATCAGCGCGAAGCTCTTTGCCGCCTCTCCTTTCAGCATAACCGCGGTGTCTTTCCAGTGTCCAAATTTCACGATATGGTTGATGTACTCGTCGGCCAGATTCACACCGCCGGTAAAGGCCGTGTGTCCGTCAATCACGAGAATCTTGCGATGGTCGCGGTAATTGTAATGTGTCGACAAAAACGGCGACATCGGTGAAAACGACTTACACTGGATTCCAAGCGCTCTCAGCTTTTTCGGATAATTGTGCGGCAGCGTGGAGAACTCGCAGGTGCCGTCGTA
>CANQIW010000130.1 GCA_947624055.1 uncultured Lachnospiraceae bacterium | reverse complement strand
GCGCAATGAGCTTTTCTATCTGCCGTACCGCGATATGATGCGCTTCTGGAACCGCGCACAGGAGGGTGGGCGCAAGAGCTTCCGCTATGAGGAGCTGGATCAAGATTACTACATCGAGCCGCATCATGGCTTCTTTGTCCCGTATCTGGACGCGTTGCAGATCGACCTGGACGCGCGGGAGTGAAGAGAACAGCCCAAATGTAACATTGACAGTGGTGAAGGAAATCTGTAAAATGAGTAGATGAATGTTTCCTGCAAAGGGCATTATGAGAAATAGGAGAGAAATCTATGCAGAGGATTTTGCACACGCCGGAGGGCGTGCGAGATATATACAGCAGGGAGTGCGAGCAGAAGCTTTCCCTGCAGGACAGGCTTCACGCGGTCATCAAGTCATACGGATACCGCGATATCGAGACACCGACGTTTGAGTTTTTCGATGTGTTCAGCAAGGAGATCGGGACGATCCCGTCGGCGGAGCTCTACAAGTTTTTCGACCGGGAGGGCAACACGCTGGTACTGCGCCCGGATTTCACACCACCTGTCGCGCGAGCCGCGTCAAAATATTTTTTGAATCATAATATGCCGGTGCGCCTGACGTATCTCGGACAGGCGTTTGTCAACAATTCAAGCTATCAGGGACGCCTGAAGGAGACGACGCAGATCGGCGGTGAGCTGATGGGCGAGGACAGTGTCGACGCGGATGCGGAGATCGTCGCGCTTGCCGTGCAGCTGATGCTCGCGTCCGGACTGAAGGAATTTCAGATCACGATCGGACACGCGGGCTTCTTCCACGCGCTCGCGCAGGAGGCCGGCTTCGACGCGCAGGTCGTCGCAGGGCTCAAGGAGCTGATTACCAGCAAGAACAGCTTCGGCGTGGACAAGCTGGTTTCGGAGCAGACCGTGAGCAGGCCGCTCGCGAAGGCGTTTACAGCGCTTACCGGGCTGTTCGGCACGGAGGAGATGCTCACGCGCGCGGAAAGTCTGACCGGCAACCCGCAGGCGCTCGCGGCGGTTGTACGTCTGCGCGAGGTCTGGGAGACGCTGAAGCTCTACGGCGTCGAGAAATATGTATCTTTTGACCTCGGCATGCTGAGCCGTTATATGTATTACACAGGTATCATTTTCCGAGGCTACACCTATGGGATCGGGGACGCAGTCATCAAGGGCGGGCGTTACGACGATCTGCTCGGCTATTTCGGTCAGGACGCGCCGGCGGTCGGCTTCGTGGTGGTCGTCGACCAGCTCTTAAACGCGCTCTCCAGGCAGAAGACGCTGCATGAGGAAACCGCGGATCGCTGCATGATCCTCTACGGAGAGGAACGCCGGACTGAAGCGGTGCGACGGGCTTCCGAGCTGCGGGGCGGCGGAAAGAACGTGGAGCTGGTGCCTGTCGCTCCGGGGCGCACGCCGGAGGATTGCCGGGAGTACGCGCAGACAGAGGGGTACGCAGACGTGATCGAACTATTGTAAAAGACAAGAGGAATCGTTTCTATGACCAGATATTTGACATTCGCGCTCACAAAGGGGCGCCTTGCGAGCAAGACGATGGAGTTGTTCGAGCGGATCGGGATCACCTGCGAGGAGATGAAGGATCCGGATTCGAGAAAGCTTATTTTTGTAAACGAAGAGCAGAAACTGCGTTTTTTCCTGGCGAAGGGTCCGGATGTGCCGACCTACGTGGAATACGGGGCGGCGGATATCGGCATCGTCGGCAGAGACACGATTCAGGAAGAGGGCCGTAAGATCTATGAGGTTCTGGATCTGGGCTTCGGGAAATGCCGCATGTGCGTGTGCGGGCCGGAATCCGCGCGGGAGCTGCTCAGGAGCCAGGAGCTGATCCGCGTGGCGACAAAGTATCCGCGTATCGCGAAGGACTATTTCTATAATCAGAAGAACCAGACCGTGGAGATCATCAAGCTCAACGGTTCGATCGAGCTTGCGCCGATCGTCGGGCTCTCGGAGGTGATCGTGGACATTGTGGAGACCGGTTCCACGCTGCGGGAGAATGGCTTGACCGTGCTGGAAGAGGTGTGTCCGCTGTCTGCGCGTGTCGTCGTGAATCCGGTCAGCATGCGGATGGAACACGAGCGGATCGCCGGACTTTTGTCGAAGCTGAACGGGGCAATCTCACGGGAGGAGTGAATTCATGCAGATCATAAAATTGACAGACGAAACCAGAAAAAATATCCTCGAACAGCTCTTAAAGCGCAGCCCGAGCAGCTATCAGGGCTTCGAGGAGCGCGTGAACGCGATCGTGGAGCAGGTGCGCGAGAAGGGCGACGAGGCGGTATTCGGGTACACGAAGCAGTTCGACGGCGTGGAGATTTCTGCGCAGACGGTGCGCGTCACGAAAGAGGAGATCGACGAGGCCTACCGGAACGTCGAGCCCGGCTTTCTCGATGTGGTGAGAAAAGCGCTGGTCAATATCCGCAGCTACCATGAGAAACAGAAGAAATACAGCTGGTTCGACAGCACGGAGAACGGCACGATGCTCGGGCAGAAGATCACGCCGCTTGCCACGGTCGGCGTCTATGTGCCGGGCGGCAAGGCGGTCTATCCGTCCTCGGTGCTGATGAATGTTGTGCCCGCGAAGGTCGCAGGGGTGCCGCGCATCGTGATGACGACGCCGCCGGGGAAGGACGGAAAGATTCCGGTAAACACGCTGATCGCGGCCAACGAGGCGGGGGTCGACGAGATCTACAAGGCCGGCGGGGCGCAGGCGATCGCGGCTCTCGCATTCGGGACTGAGAGCATCCCGAAAGCGGACAAGATCACCGGACCTGGCAACATCTACGTGGCTCTCGCAAAGAAGGCGGTCTTCGGCCATGTCAGCATCGACTCTGTGGCGGGACCGAGCGAGATCCTCGTGCTGGCCGACGAGACGGCGAATCCGCGCTATGTGGCGGCCGATCTGCTCTCGCAGGCGGAGCACGACGAGATGGCGTCGGCGATCCTCGTCACGACGAGCGAGGCGCTCGCGAAGGCGGTTGCGGAAGAGATCGAGGGATTTTTGAAGACGCTTTCCCGCGCGGAGATCATACGGAAGTCTCTGGAGCAGTACGGCTTTATCCTGCTGGCGGACAGCCTGGACGAAGCGATCGATACGGTCAATGAGATCGCCTCCGAGCATCTGGAGATCGTCACGAAGGACGCGTTCCAGGTTATGACAAAGATCCGAAATGCCGGCGCGATCTTCATCGGGGAGTACAGCAGCGAGCCGCTGGGCGATTATTTCGCGGGTCCGAACCATGTGCTTCCGACGAACGGCACGGCGAAGTTTTTCTCGGCGCTGTCCGTGGACGATTTTATCAAGAAGGCAAGTATCGTTTATTATTCGCGCGAGGCGCTTGAACCGATCCATCGGGATATCATCGCGTTTGCCGAGGCGGAGCAGCTCACGGCGCACGCGAACTCGATCCGGGTACGATTCGAGAAACAGGACTGATGCGAAACAGATAAGGAGAAAGTTATGGGAAGACAGGCGGAAGTAGTCAGAAGCACGAAGGAGACGCAGATCAGCATAAAGCTGGATCTGGACGGGACAGGCACATACAGGATCCACACAGGCGTGGGTTTTTTCGACCATATGCTGGAGGGTTTTGCCCGCCACGGTCTGTTTGATCTGGAAGTTGACGTAAAAGGCGATCTCGAGGTGGATTGCCATCACACGATAGAGGATACCGGTATCGCGCTGGGGCAGGCGATCCGTGAGGCGCTCGGCGACAAGAAAGGGATCCGCAGATATGGGAGCCGAATTCTTCCGATGGATGAGGTGCTCGTGCTGTGTGCCCTTGACCTCGGCGGCCGGCCGTACTATCGCTCGGATGTGGAGTTTCCAACCGAGCGGATCGGCGAATTTGACACGGAAATGGTGCGTGAGTTCTTCTATGCCGTGTCTTACTCCGCGGCGATGAACCTGCATTTCAAAATGCTTGACGGAGGAAACAGCCACCATATGGCGGAGGCGATGTTCAAGGCTTTCGCGAAGGCTCTGGACGAGGCGGTCGGACTTGATGCGCGTATTACGGATGTGCTGTCGACGAAGGGGACGCTGATTTGAAGACGCCGAAGCCTTTCACAGACAGGCGGGAACCGGCCGATGAGCCGGGCAGGGATATTTGCCATCGTCTGGAAGTTTTTTCGGGGGATGTGTTCCCACGCGAAGACGGAAGACAGTGGACAGAAGAGAGAAAAGCCGGATTTCCGGCAGAATGGATGAGATGACGGATATGACAAAAAAGGAAATTATCGTGCCGATATACATCAAGGCGGGCAGGGCGGTCACAGGACGGAAGGAGTGTGAGCCGTACGCGTCCGGTGATGCGGCCGCGTTGGCGGTATCTTATGACAACGCCGGAGCGGATGCGCTGCTGGTGTTCGACCTGTCGGAAGGGGACGCGGAGCATGATCAGTCGATCGGACTTATCAGGGAGATGGCGCGCGCGACCGACATTCCTGTGTACGGAGGAGGCAATATCCGGCGCGCGGAGGATGTGAAAAAGCTTTTGTATGCCGGCTGCCGCCGAGTCTTCCTGAATTACGCGAAGGAGAGCAATGCCGGCCTGACGGAGGAAGTTTCGAAGCGTTTCGGGCGGGAGAAGATTCTGGCCTGTGTGCAGTCAGCGGCTGATCTCGTGAATGCCGGGGAGAAAGCGGAGCTGCTTGGCGGTGTTTTGCTGCCGGAAGAGATCCTCTGCGAGGCAGAAAGTCCGGCGAATTTTGCTGAAATGATCTGTGTATGTGACAAGACGGGAAAATCTAAAGAGAGCCTTCTGGTTTCTGACGGAAGGACGGCGATAAGCGACCGTTTGCGGAAGATTGCTTCTGCGGACAACGTCACCGGACTGTGCATGCGGGAATTCATGGAGCCGGACTATCCGGTCATGGAGCTGAAGCACGCGCTGAAAGCGCAGGGAATCGCCGTGAATGTGTTTGAGGCTTCTGTCTCCTGGGAGGATATCAGGCCGAACAGCGACGGTCTGCTTCCTGTGGTCGTGCAGGACTACAAGACGCAGGAGGTGCTGATGGTGGCCTACATGAACCGCGAGGCGTTCGAGACGACGATCGCGACCGGACGAATGACCTATTTCAGCCGAAGCCGGCAGGAACTCTGGGTCAAGGGTCTGACCTCCGGCCATTTCCAGTATGTGAAGGAGCTGCGCATCGACTGTGACAACGACACGCTGCTCGCGAAGGCTGCGCAGGTGGGAGCGGCCTGCCATACCGGGAACAAAAGCTGTTTTTACCGCACGATCCTGAAGAAGGAATACGATGAGACAAATCCCCTGAAGGTGTTTGAGGATGTGTTCGCGGTGATCGAGGATCGTAAGCTTCACCCAAAGGAGGGTTCCTATACCAATTATCTTTTTGAGAAGGGAATCGACAAGATCCTTAAAAAGGTGGGCGAGGAGGCGACCGAGATCGTGATCGCGGCCAAGAATCCGGATCCTGAGGAGGTCAAGTATGAGATCTCCGATTTCCTCTACCATGTGATGGTGCTGATGGCAGAGAAGGGCGTCAGCTGGGAGGATATCACGGAGGAACTGGCGCGGCGCTGAACCTGCCTTTTACAGGAGAAGGACATTTGCTTGGATGGCCCGATAGAACAAAGCGAAACAGAAACGTGTTTTACGGAATGGAAGGAGTGTATATGAAACGGAGAAGATGGATCCTGAGTGTGTTTGGCGCGCTGTGCATGGCGGTATTCGGAGGAGTGTATGCACAGGCCGCGTTTGACCAGGATGTGGAGAACGCATACAATATGGCGGTACAGGGACAGGACGCGCTGGACGGTCTGGATGTGAGCGTCAGCGAGACGACGGTATCCTCCGCGACGAACCTGTCCGCATCCAAGAAAGTTCAGCTGAAGGTATCCGGAATCGAGAGCAGTTATCTGAAGGCATCCATAGAAGTGCTTACGGACGAGAGCTCTGCCGAGAGCTACTATCTGGACGGATATTACTATTCGACGACGCCGGACGGCAGGCAGAAGCGTGCGATGGAGCGCGCGGATATCTGGACGGTGATCAACTCGGAGATCTATCTGGATATGACGAGCAATTATCTGAAGATGCTCTACTCCAAAAATGACGAGAACGGTACGACCTATTATTTTGCCGCGACTGAGGATTCTCTCGGCGATTACGCGAAGAAACTGCTGACGGGTATCGGCATCAGCGAGGGGATTACGATTGATTCCCTGCAGGGTACGATGGATACGGATACGGAGGGACATGTGCTGCAGAGAAGTCTCCAGATCGTATACACGGTCACGCAGGGTGAGAGTACAGAGACCTTCTTTACGCAGTCGCTTGCGCAGTTTCACCAGAGTGAAGAGGGCGTGACGATCGATCTCCCGGATCTGTCTGATTACAGGGAACCGGAGCCGGACGAGCCGGTCGTGACGATCACACCGCTGATCCGTACCGTCTATGTGACGGCGGATGTAAACG
>CANQIW010000129.1 GCA_947624055.1 uncultured Lachnospiraceae bacterium | reverse complement strand
CCTGCCCGCCGCAGGTGCGCACCGGGAAGAAGGTGGCGGTGGTCGGCAGCGGCCCGTCCGGACTGGCGACGGCGCTGCAGCTGAACAAGCGGGGGCACAAGGTGACGGTCTACGAGCGGAACGACCGCGTCGGAGGACTGCTGCGCTACGGCATCCCGAACATGAAGATCGAGAAGTCGGTGATCGACCGCCGCATCGCGCTGATGGAGGAAGAGGGAATCGAATTCGTCACGAACGCGAACATCGGCGAGAACGTGAGCGCTGACGAGCTGATGAAGAACTACGACGCGGTCGTGCTCTGCTGCGGCGCGTCGAACCCGCGCGACATCCAGGTGCCGGGGCGCGATTCCAAAGGGATCTACTTCGCGGTGGATTTCCTGAAGGCGACGACGAAGAGCCTGCTGGATTCGGATTTCAAAGACAAGAAATTTATCTCTGCGAAGGATAAGCACGTCATCATTATCGGCGGCGGCGACACCGGAAACGACTGCTGCGGCACGTCGATCCGCCTCGGCGCAGCGTCCGTGACGATGCTGGAGATGATGCCTCAGCCGCCGGTACAGCGCGCGGAGAACAACCCGTGGCCGCAGTGGCCGCGCGTGCTCAAGACCGACTACGGCCATCAGGAGGCGATCGCGCTCTACGGCTCCGACCCGCGCATTTACACCACGACGGTCAAGGAATTCATCGCGAACAAGAAGGGCGAGGTGACGAAGGCCGTGCTCGTGAAGCTCGAGAGCAGGAAGGATGAGAAGACCGGGCGCATGATGATGGTGCCGGTGGAGGGCAGCGAGTGGACGGTGAAGGCCGACCTCGTGCTGATCGCGGCGGGCTTCCTCGGCTCGCAGAAGTACGTGACCGACGCGTTCAAGGTTGACTTAAATCCGCGCACGAACGTGGCGACGAAGCCGGACGAGTACGCGACCAGCGTGCCGAAGGTCTTCACCGCCGGCGATATGCACCGCGGACAGTCGCTCGTCGTCTGGGCGATCCGCGAGGGCAGAGAGGCGGCGAAGGAGGTCGACCGGTATCTGATGGGGTACACGAACCTGTAGGCGCTTTGTGCAGTCTTTGGGTAGAATGGATTGAAAAAGAAAAATGAAATGAAAAAGAAAAGCGGGATTATGTGAGCCGATGATTTTAAACCAACGATCAGGTGAACGGAAATCCCTGCGGGCGCGGTTAAATACCGCGCCCTTTTTCGTGGAATAAAAAACAAAAGGGGCTTATTTTGGGAGAAACGTAGAATCTGTAAGATTCTTTTAAGGGTGCTGTAAAATTCTGTAACGGTTCATGTGCTAGACTCTATAAAAAGGTACGTTTATTTTAAAAGCGAGGGAGAATCCGTATGAAGAAAAGAATTGCATGGGGGATTATGCTGATAACAGTTTTGGCTTTATTTGTCGGCTGTCAGAACAGTCACACGCAGCCATCTCCAGAAGATGCCCATAAGAAAGAGATTAAGGAAGATGGGAAAAGTACATTATTTTCGGAATCCGCTTACCGGGGAAAAATTTGTGATGACAGAACAAATCTGGAAAAGTACCATACACAATATCAGGAGGACATAGATCATGTGCAAAAGAATACTTACCAGAAATTAAAATTTGACCAATGTGTATTTGCTGATCTGCCGGACAGTAATTCTGTTTGCGTTATGGGTGTTGAAGATAAAGACCTTTCCGCAGATGAAAGCATTTCTATTATTAAGAAATGGCTGGAAGATATTGGGAAGGAAAATATAGATTTGGACAAACAGTTAAGAGATGCAAGCGCGCAGCTTGAGCGGGATGACTCCCAGGACTATCCGTTTGATTATCCTTCTGTGATGGAACATAAGGATGAATTGATATCAGGACATGGCTTTTTTATCAATACGAACAGCTGTTATATTCAAATGGGCGCAGATGGTATTTATTCGATGAGCGATGGGACGATCACAGAGTTTTTAGGAGAAGAAGGATTTGCGGCTTTTGACGCATTGGGAGGAAACGCGGAAGAAATAGTTGCTGAGGGAACACTTGATGAATTGGGATCCCAGTCTTATGAATTATTGTCGGGTAAAGTGTCCGTCAGCGAAGCGGCCGAAATGACAAAGAAATATTTTGAAGCGGGAACTCCATTTCCGCCTTCAGCCGGTGTCGGTATTGATATCCCGTATGTGTCGGTCTTTTCTCTGGGAGATAAATATGGGTATGCGTTTCGTTTACGGAGAACCTATCAGAATATTCCTTTTGCTTATACCTTTAGCGGTTCGGGAAGGCAAGTGGGTGAGGAAGCCGTCTTTGAGGATGATAAAACAGCATATGTGGTTAATGGACAAACGGTATCGGCTTATACCGGACATAATGAGGCAGAGCCGCTTCGCGTTCTTTTGGAAGAAGGGGATATATTAAGTCTCAGGGATGCAATAGAGCTTTTGGATCGTAAGCTGGCAAAGGAATTGCAGATACAGGTGGGAAATGTCGGAATTGCATATTGTGATGTGGGTTCATACGATGAGCAGGGAAGAGATACCATTTTTCCGTGCTGGGCCCTGGATGGAATGAATCAGAATAACGACAGGCGAATCCGTATTTATATGGATGTATTGACCGGTGATCTTTATATGTATACATACCCTTAGCAGGATGAAACAGAAGACTGACAGAAGACAGGGAAGGGGTATGTTATGAGAACGGTTCGGACAGAAATTGATAAAACTTTAAATTCTCCTATAACAGTTATTATGCCATTCGCTGTGGCAGGAGTTTGTATGCTCAGTGAAGGATACGTGGATGTAAATGCACATCACAGTACGGTGCTGTCTCTTATGGTCAGCCATAATGCAGAACTAGTTGCCTCTGATGTCAGTATGAATCGGCTTGAGATGTGGCGTATCGGTTTTGGAACATGGGCGTATATTCTTATCCCGCTGCTTCTGACATTTGGTTATGTATACGCGTTGAGCGAGGAACGGTTACATAGAGGGATACAATTTTATCTGATCCGGGAAGGGAGAACTGCTTATTGCATTTCCAGGACGATTTCCGCAATGATTTCCGGAGGGGTGATACTCTTGGCCGGATATATTTTGTATGGTCTGGTTGTGGCTATGGCTTTTCCGGGACTTTCCTCCTATCCGGCAGAAATTGCGGCGCTATATCTGGAGCAGACGGGAATTTCCGCGGTTATACCATATATCTTATCCCGCTGTCTGTGGGTTTTCCTGTATGGAATGATGATCAGTATTTTTGGATATCTGGTATCTGTGTTGTTTACAGAGAAGTATATACTGTTATGCCTTCCTATGATGCTGTCTTATGTCTATTCTTCTTTTTACAGTAAAATCGAATCACATCTATTGGAGCAGGAACAGTGGGATCTGCAGGAGAAATTGCAGGTATTCAATATCAATAATATGATCCAGGGCGTTGGGATAAAAAGCCGCTTTGCAACCCTGACATATTTGCTTGTATTGTATTTATGCAGTATGGTCCTGTTCCTTATCAAAATGAAGAGAAACGAGGTAAGGTAAAATGGGAACGGACAGGAAAAAACAAAATATACTTCATAAGATAAAAACCATATTATATACGGCGGCTGTTGAATGGAAAAATTTATTTTGCAGCGCTAAGATTTGTGTGCTGGGGATTTTGCTTATTTTTATGAACGAACAGATTATTGTTCCAATGAAGGAGTGCAGCCATCTAATGGGGCAAAAGCTGTCCTGCATGGAGCCTTATGCCGCTATTTGCAATTCCGGTGTTGTCATGCTGATCCTTCCCCTGTTTTTCTTATCCATGATGGCTGATTTTCCCAGAGAAGATGGAATCGGCATGTTTTTTCATATTCGATGCGGCAGGGTTTCATGGCTTCTGGGGGAACTGCTGTTTATCGTTATGAGCATTATAACTTTGGTGGTGTACATTACAGTAGTCAGTATGCTTTTGATCTCGCATGACAGTAAAATGACTTTGGAGTTTTCGGATACGGTAACAAAATACATTGCTGCTTTTCCGGAGAGGGCAGGAGATTATGTTGTGCAGCTATTGCCGGAAAATCTTTATAATCAGATGAAATTAAGTGATGTGGTGCTGCATAGCACCGGACTGTTGTTCTTATATTTTGCTCTGCTTGCATTGATCTTGTTGTTGTTTACTCTTCTGAACCATAAAATATGGGGCATTTTTTTAGATGGGGGAATTATTTTATTGGGAACGGTTTGCTGTGCCCTTCGTCTGGACAGTATGTGGGTATTTCCTATGGCGCATACAGTGGTCTGGCTGCATTATTCGGAATATTTGGCGGAACCGGTATATCCGTTGTCTGCTTCGTATCTCTACTTTGGAATCATTGATATTTTGCTGATAGCTGTCTGTATTGCAGTAAGGAAGAAATATCAGATCAGAGGAATAATATGAGAAGAATTGGTGTTTTTCGCAGAAAGGTGGGTTATAAAAATGATTCAGGTACAGGAAGTTTCGCTGACGATTAAAAAACGCAGAATTTTATCGGATATTACTATGTCCCTGAGAGAAGGAAATATTTATGGCCTGGTAGGAAATAACGGCTGCGGGAAAACTATGCTGATGCGGTGCATCTGCGGGTTCGTAAAACCTACATCCGGAGCGGTTACCGTAGATGGCAAGATTATCGGAAAAAATGTGGATTATTTGAGGGAGGCGGGAATTATTTTGGAAACGCCCGGTTTTATTCCTTACTATTCCGGTTTTCGGAATTTGAAATTGTTGGCGGGAATTTCTTCAAAACCGGATAAGGAAAAAATAAAAGATAGTATGCGATTATGTGGTTTGAATCCGGATCTGAAATTGCCGGTCCGAAAGTATAGTCTTGGGATGCGTCAGAGACTTGGAATTGCACAGGCAATTATGGAGGACCAACGTATTCTGATCCTTGATGAACCGATGAATGGACTGGACAGGCATGGAGTGGAGGATATCAGAAAGCTTTTGCTTGCTTTAAAGGAGGAGGGGAGATTGATCTTGTTGACCAGCCATAATATGACAGACATTGAGATGCTGTGTGATAAGGTGTATGAGATGGATAATGGGGAATTGACTGTTTGATCGTACGTTCAGGTATTTTACGTCGAGCGTTGAATAAGCGTCTAAAAAGTGTTGAAAAAGTGCTTGAAAAGTGTTAAATAAGCGTCTAAAAAGTGTTGAATAAGTGTCTAAAAAGTGTCTAATAAAGTGTCTAATAAAGTGTTGAATAAAGTGTCTAAAAAGGTTATACTATGTTCAGGAGGTGTCCGACATGAATATTGGTATGGAAACTGAGCTGATCGAGTTCAAAAGATCGACGGGGGAACTGAAGGAAGCGATGATTTCTCTGGCTTCAATGTTAAATAAGACTGGAAAAGCTGTACTGTATTTCGGTGTACGAAATGATGGAGAGGTAATCGGACAACAGATCGGTGATCGTACAATGCGCGAGGTTTCACAGGGAATTGCGAATGCAATTAAACCGCAGATTATTCCGACGATTATTATGGAACTGCGTGACGATAAAAATATTATAAAGGTTACGGCTGAAGGCGATGAAAAACCTTATTCTGCGTATGGCAAGTATTATATGAGATCTGCGGATGAAGACAGGGAGATCACTCCGCAGCAACTGCGCAATCTGATGCTGAGCGCGTCCGACTCGATTATCAATATTGAAGCAAATAATCAGGAGTTAACGTTTGAACAGTTGAAAACCTTGTATGCCGGCAGGAATATGACACTTCGTGAAAATACTTATAAGCAGAACCTGAATCTTCTGACACGCGATGGAAGCTATAATCTAATGGCAAGTTTGCTGTCAGACGCGAACAGCTATTCTATTAAAGTGGCGGTGTTTCGGGGAAGGGATAAGACGGAGCTGATTCGCAGAAATGAATATGGTTATCGCTGTATGCTAATAGCGGCAAAGCAGGTGCTCGATTATATGGAAGCGCTGAATGAGACAGAAGTAGAGGTTGGAGGCAGCCTGAGGAAAGAACAAAAACTGTTTGATTTTGCCTGCTTTCGTGAGGCGTGGTTGAACGCGTGCCTGCATAATCGATGGTCAAGACAGACGCCGCCGGCTGTATATTTATTTGAGGATCGTATTGAAATCGTTTCAGTCGGAGGGCTGCCGGACGGATTGACGCTGGAAGAATTCTATGAAGGAAAAAGCAAGCCAGTGAATCTTGAACTGCAGCAGATCATGGTTCAGCTGGATTATATTGAACAGACCGGTCATGGAGTGCCGCTGATCGTGGCGCGCTACGGAAGAGAGGTATTTGATATTACAGAAAATTTTATTACCGTTACAATACCATTGAATAAACGAGGAAAAAGCCTGGCAACAAAGAAAAATAAGGAATATCTTGACGATACGGACAATAAAATAGTCTTTCTGATGAAGAAGAATAGCAATATTCGAGTGAATGAGATCAGTGAAAAGACCGGATTGGGTACAACGGCGATTACAAAG
>CANQIW010000128.1 GCA_947624055.1 uncultured Lachnospiraceae bacterium | reverse complement strand
CGCAGCGGGATGAGCGAGGAGCGGAAGCGGAAGTTAGCAGCGCTCGGGGTAGACTGCGTGAAATAGCCGGAGCGGATCCCATATCTGCGGTAGGCGCGTACGGCCTTCAGCCAGCTGCCAAGCTTCATACCGCCCTCGGCGATATAATCTCCCGGCACATTCAGATCGCCGTGCTTCTCATAATATTTCCTGCACGCGGCGTAATGACGCTCCCATGAGAGATCGTCCGCACTCTGCCAGCGCATGCCGAGCGCATCCAGCTTCTCGACGCGTTCCCCGTTCAGATTTCCTGCCATCTTCCCGGCTCTCACCTGACGCTGGATCTGCACCCATCTTCCGAGCGAATATCCGTCCGGCGTCCGATACCTGACCGGCACGTCGAGATCCCCGTATTCCTTATAATAGGCTTTCGCACAGGCATACATGGTATCCCACGAAGCAGTAAGCGCATCCTCCAGCTCATTGAAAAGCTTCCTGCAGTCGCGCACTTCATCGACCACACGGAACCGCTCCGCGACGATCCTGTCCCCTTCACCGGAAAAGTTGTAATAGGTAACGGCCGCCCGCATTTCTTCCTCAAGGGCTCCGATGCTGTACAGCCCGTCGAAATTGTTCACAATATCGAAAATGACAGGAGTATCTGTCTTGCCGACCGCCAGTGCCCGCCCGATCTGCTGTTTGTACAGCGTCGGAGAAGCGGTCGGACGGAACAGGATCACGCCGTCCACCCCGTCCACATGGATGCCTTCATTGAGCGCGTCTATGCAAAATAAGAGCCGCAGATGCTCCTTGTCGCCGTCCGCCTTAAAATCGTCAAAAGCCTTTAGCGTCGTCGGATCCGGTGAATAGAGCGAATATACGTGCGGCTGTCTGTCAACCGCGCCGAACCATTCCGGGACATGCTCCATGCACTCCCGCATTGCTTCGATATTGGCGGTAAACACGATGTACTTGCCCTTCGGGTTATCCATATGCTTCCTGAATATCTCGTCAAGTCCGTCTGCCTTTTCCAGCGCGCGCCGCAACGCCTCGTAATATTTTTCCGCAGTGTTTCTGACCGCCCTGTTCGGCGTCCGGCTAATTCTGCTTTTGAGCTTTTCGAGCTCCTTCTGATAGACAAAGGCCGCCATGACATATTTCGGCGCGGCAAGAATCCCCCGAACAATCGCCTCGCCCAGAGTCATCTCAGACGCGATGTTCCCGTCAAACAGCTCGTCAGCCATATCCCGCTGATTATCAAGATAGCGGATATTCGTTGCAGACAGACCGAGCACCGGCACGCCCTTGTACAACTCGAGGAAGCTTTTCAGCGCAGCGCCCCAGACAGCCGCGCCGCACCGGTGAAATTCATCCAGCACGATAATATCCGGCCTGATACACTCCATCTCCTCGCTGTTCATCTGTATAAGCTTTGCATAGGTGAGGAAACGGACATTCGGAAGGATACCGGAGCAGTCTGAGTCCTTTCCCGATGTCCTGTCCGTGACCGATTCCGAAGATTTGTCCGCCGCCTGCCAGTTCTCCAGCTGCGTCCGGAAAATGTATTCAGACGGAGACAGCCAGCAGACCGTCTTATCCGGAAAATCCTCACATAGTTTGAAACCGATGAAGGACTTTCCCGTCCCGGTCGGATGGATCACAGCCGCCTTGCCGGTCTCTGCAAGCAGGGAAAGCGCCGATTCATATGCGGTTTGATTGTGTTCATAAAGCCGGACGCTCATAGCTGTTCACCTTCATTCCCTGCGTTTGAATACACCATCGATCTGCCACCGGCTTACTCTGCGGAGACGGCTGCCGCTGCTTCTCGAAATACGGCTTTCCGCCAGCGTCTTCCCCTGCCGAACAGTCTCGAATATTTACAACATTATCTGTATAATGTGGTGAAAGGAAAATTGGGGCACGGCTTAGAATCGGTAAGACACGCTTTTTCAGAAAAGATGTGCTTCATTTCGTGGCTTATGACAGAAGGTCTGATGACCCGCGAAATTACATAACAGACAGAATCCGTCAAAAATAGAAAGAGCCCATCCCCCTCCGGCAATGTGGGCTCCGACGATATGCGCGTATTCCGGCGCATAATAAAGAACCTTGCAGCATAACTTTTGTGACAGTTTGCACAAAGGCTTTTTAGGCATGCCAAAAATCTGTCCGAAATCCGGATATTCTGACCGGGCTTTTCGATACTCCTGCATGTCGGTTTCTTTTAGACAATATGCTATGAATTTTCAAACAAATCAAAGTATAACTCGTAAAATATTTGTTAATTTTCCAAAATTACCATTTATATATCACTTGCTATTTTACACTGAAAGTGCTATCATAAGTTTCGACTTAGGTTTTGACAACAATATCTGCTTACATATTGCACCACATTATACAGATAATGTTGTGCATTTTTTATATTTCCCTCTCTCCTTTCTCCCCGGTTTTCGGCTTCCATACTTCTGTCTTCGCGGACTGTGTTCTTCCTGCCTTCCGATCTTATGCAAAATCTCCTTCATGATCCAGTCTACCTTCGCCCTGACCTCCCGCTCTGTCCTCTTGACATAGATCATCGTCGTGTTGATGCTGCTGTGCCCGAGCAGACAGGCAAGCTGCGCGATATCGTGGGATCGTTCATAAAATGTTCGCGCGAACAGCTTGCGGATATTATGGGGAAATACCTTTGCCTCGTCGATGCCTGTTTTCCTGCACAGGCGTTTCATCTGCCTCCAGAAATTGCTCCGATCTACCGGTTTGCCGCTTCTCGTCCGAAAGATTACGCCCTCCCTGATCCCGTTCTCTTCTGTATAACTGGTAAGCTCCTCCCGCAGCCCATCCGGAACGATGATCTCGCGGCTTTTCTTTTTGCACGAGACTCGAATGCTCGTCTGTCGTTCTTTCTTCCGGATTGCCTCTACGGTGAAATATTTCAGCTCTGAAATCCGTATTCCGGTTCCGGCAAGCACCTTCAGCATCATCTGCAGGCGCTGGTTTCCCTCTGCAGCTTTCAGAAGCCGTTGATATTCTTCCATCGTAAGGCTTTTGTTTTCGGGACAATACGGCATTTCCTGCGTGCGAAGCCTCGTGACGTTACAGTCGTCTCTTCCCAGATATTTGAATAACCCACGCAGGGACGCGATCATGGAATTGATGCTGCTGTCCGCATATTCCCCGGATTCGATCAGATATCTTTTGTAATCGACCGCGAGTTCCTTCGTGAGCGGCCGGCCGGACGCGAAGCCGCGAAATGCCTCTGCGTCCCGGAGATATTTATCAATCGTATACGGGCTTTTTTCATTGGTGCACAGATATCTGCCGTATGCGGCAAGTATTTCCTCATTCAGTGTCAGTGTGCTCATTTGTAATTTCTCCTTTCAGAAAATTCCGATTTTCATCCTTATGTATAGAAATATAGTAATAGCCTGTCCTGGCATTTTATTCTATCTTTCTTTTGGAAAATAATAGGAAAATATTCTGAAGGCAGAAGCTATGATAATGCGCGAGCTGAATGCAGGTATCCGTTTTCCGGAACCCCGCTTCAATATCATGGCCTATTTGCCGGATTCTATTCTATAAATTATAAAAAATATAAGGCATTCTATCGCGTACACGACGGTTTCATTGAAGTGGCCAGGGTCATTATGGCAAAGCATGATTATATGAGGATACTTTTTGGAGAATTGGAAGGATCAGAAAAAGCAGAAGATGAACTTTAAAAAGAGGACAAGATACGTTTTCGTACCTGTCCTCTTTCCTTACTTATATTGAATTCTCACATTCAGTCTAAATGGCCAGTCATCCTTACACCCACGCCCTGATCTGCTCGTAAACGCCCTTGCCGTCGAGCTTGTACTTCTCGAGCAAAGCCACGGCCGAGCCGGATTCGCCGAACACGTCCTGCACGCCGATGCGCAGCACCGGGGTCGGAGCCTTCGCGCACAGAGTCTCGCAGACCGCGCTGCCCAGGCCGCCGATCACGGAATGCTCCTCGACGGTCACGACCTTGCCGGTCGCCTTCGCGGCGGCCACCACAAGCTCCTCGTCGAGCGGCTTGATCGTGTGGATGTTGATGATCTTCGCGGAGATTCCGTCTGCCGCGAGCATCTCTGCCGCCTCGAGCGCGCTGTTCACACACAGGCCTGTCGCGAATACCGTGACGTCCGTGCCCTCGCGCAGCGTGATGCCCTTGCCGATCTCAAACTTGTAATCCGGATTCGTGTTGATCACCGGAACGGCCAGACGACCGAAGCGCAGATAGACCGGTCCGACATACTCATAAGCGGCCTTCACCGCGGCTCTCGCCTCGACGTCGTCCGCCGGATTGATCACAACCATGCCCGGGATCTCGCGCATCAGCGCCAGATCCTCGTTACACTGGTGGGACGCGCCGTCCTCGCCGACCGAGATGCCGGCGTGCGTCGCGCCGATCTTCACGTTCATGTGCGGATAGCCGATGGAGTTCCTCACCTGCTCATACGCGCGGCCTGAAGCGAACATCGCGAACGTGCTCGCAAACGGCACCTTCCCCGTCGTGGAGAGGCCTGCCGCAATACCCATCATGTTGCACTCCGCGATACCGCAGTCGATGTGGCGGTCCGGGAACGCTTTCTTGAATACGCCTGTCTTCGTCGCGCCTGCAAGGTCAGCATCCAGAACGACGAGATCCTCATGCTCCGCGCCGAGCTCAGCCAGCGCGTTTCCGTAACTTTCTCTGGTAGCGATCTTCTTTACTTCTGACATAATGCTTCCCCCACTTTCTCTAAGTCTGCCATAGCGACGGCGTACTGCTCATCGTTCGGAGCTGTGCCGTGCCAGGACGCCTGATTCTCCATAAAGGAGACGCCTTTTCCTTTGACCGTCTTCATGATGATCGCCGTCGGCATGCCCTTGGTCGCCTTCGCCTCCGCGAACGCCGCGCGCAGCTGATCCATATCGTTGCCGTCCGCCACGTTGATCACATGGAAATTAAACGCTTCGAACTTCTTGTCGATCGGGTACGGCGAGCAGACGTCTGCGATGTTGCCGTCGATCTGAAGGCCGTTGTTGTCCACGATCACGACGAGGTTGTCCAGCTTCCTGTGGCCTGCGAACATCGCCGCCTCCCAGACCTGACCCTCCTGGATCTCGCCGTCGCCGAGCAGCGTGTACACACGGTAAGACTTGCCGTCCATCCTGCCCGCGAGCGCCATGCCGACCGCCGCCGAGATGCCCTGCCCGAGGGAGCCCGAGGACATATCGATGCCGGCGATGTGCTGCATGCACGGATGCCCCTGCAGATGCGAGCCGACCTTGCGCAGGGTCGTCAGATCCTCCACCGGGAAATATCCCCTGTGAGCCATCGCGGAATAATAGCCCGGAGCCGTGTGCCCCTTCGAGAGCACGAAACGGTCTCTGTCCGGATTCTTCGGATCCTTCGGGTCGATGTTCATCTCCTCGAAATAGAGGTAGGTGAACAGATCTGCGGCTGAGAGAGATCCGCCCGGATGTCCGGCCTTCGCGCTGTGCACCGCCGTCACGATGCCCTTGCGAACCTCGTTCGCCATTTTCTGTAACTCAAGTGTCGTCATAATGGGTACCTTTCCTTTCTATATTTTTAAGCCGTGCACAACCTCGAAAAAGCTTCGCTTTTCCTCGGTCGTGGGCGTTCGCCCTATCATCCGTCGTCAAAGAACAGTTGCCCGTGAGCAAGCTCCCGCAGCTGTCTTTGTCTCCGTCCGGCACGGCTCATTGCTTTCACGAACATCATACACTTTTTCCCTGCGTTCGTCCAGTAATTTCCGTATTAAAATAACAAATAAGCCGCGCAGCCGGGCACGGCTCATTGCTTTTGCAGTTATTCAACGCTCTTCAGAGACTCGACCATGTCGATCTTCTTCAGCTTGAAGTACATGACCCCGTTGACGATCATGGAGAAACCGATCGTGAAGAGCGTCCCGTACACGAAGCTCGGCAGGTTGATGTTGCGGCCGAACATACAGGCGTCCACCTCGATCGTCGTGATGATGTAGGCGTGCAGCAGCTTTCCGAGCCCGATCCCGAGCACGGCGCCGATCAGCGTGAGCAGGATATTCTCGCGGTAGACGTAGGCCGCCACCTCACCGTTGTAGAAGCCGAGCACCTTCAGCGTGGCGAGCTCTCTGCGCCGCTCGTTGATGTTGATATTGTTGAGGTTGTAGAGCACCACGACCGCAAGCGCACCGGCCGAGACGATCAGCACCAGCATGACAACGTCCATCGCCCCGAGCATATTCTCGATCTGCTGCGCAAGCGTACCGGTGTAGGTCACGTTGAGCACTGCGTCGTGCGAGAGCATATCCTCTCCGATCTCCTCGATCCCCTCCTGCGGCTCGCCGCTTTCAAAGAAGACGCTGTTGAATTCCGGCGCCTCGCCGTACACCTTCTCGTACAATGCCGGCGTCATATAGAGATAGTGCGACAGATAATTCTCGCACACGGCCGCGATCGGCACCTCGACGTCGTCGCCCTCATCCTGTTCGAGCGTGATCACGTCGCCCGGCTTCAGCTTGAATTCCTTCGCGATCTTCTCCGTGATGATCGCGCCCTC
>CANQIW010000127.1 GCA_947624055.1 uncultured Lachnospiraceae bacterium | reverse complement strand
ATGTCCACACTGGAGCAGGTGAAAGACAATATTCACACCGTACAGAGCTTGAATCCGTTGACGGAAGATGAAAAGGAACAGCTTCTTGGCGATGTGGTGCGCATCTACAAGGACGCAGGACCGTATGGGGCGGATCTTGGCCGGTATGCCGGTCTTACGCTCCACGGCGTGGCAGTCACCGCAATCATGGAGGGTTATAGTGTTTGCCAGCTTCAGCCCGATCCCGGCTTCTCCGATGAAAACAACTACTTCAAAAACGTGGTGGCGGAAAAGGCTCATCTGGATATTTTCGGAGAGCTTCCGGAGGAAAAAGTGATCCTCTCCGACGGTACCGACGTGACAGAGGAAGTCCGTGCCGCCGAACAGTGGTTGATTCAAAACAGCTTTTAATGGAGGAACCTATGGAATATCGTACATTGCCGCATGGCGGCGAAAAAATCAGCGTGATCGGACTTGGCGCGGGAAGCCTTTCCGGTACAAAAGAAGAAATGGTTGCTATCCTGAATACGTCCATTGAAAACGGGATCAATTACTTTGACTTGGCTCCTTCGGTAGAAGCGCCCTGGTACGCCTATGTGGAGGCGTTTGCCGGGCGACGGGAGAAGATCCTGACGCAGATGCACTTCGGCGCCATATACAAAGGCGGAAAATACGGCTGGACGAGAAGCCTTGCCAAGATCAAGGAGCAGATTTCATGGAATCTGAATCTGCTGGGAACGGATTACACCGACATGGGTTTCATTCATTGTGTAGATGATGCGGAAGACCTCGACGAGGTGATGAACGGCGGGCTGTGGGAATATATGAAATCTCTCAAGGCGGACGGAACCATCCGTCACCTGGGGTTCTCCTCCCATAATCCCGGTATTGCCAGACAAATCCTCGATACCGGGCTTGTAGATCTGTTCATGTTCAGCATCAACCCGTCCTACGACTACCAAAAGGGTGAGTACGCCATTGGCGAGGTGGCCGAACGCGCCGCTCTGTACCGGGACTGTGAAAAAATGGGCGTAGGCATTTCGGTGATGAAGCCTTTTGCGGGCGGACAGCTTCTGGACGCAAAGCGCTCGCTTTTCAAGCGGGCACTTACCCATACGCAGTGCATCCAGTATGCCCTTGACCGTCCTGCGGTGATGACGGTACTTCCGGGCGTCCGTAATATGGACGACCTTCTGACGGTGCTGAAATATGGGAATGCTTCGCCGGAAGAAAAGGACTACTCCGTGATCGGAAAGTTTACGCCGCAGGACGCCGACGGAATCTGCGTCTATTGCAACCACTGCCAGCCTTGCCCCATGGGGCTGAATGTAGGGCTTATCAACAAGTATTATGACCTTGCGCTGGCCGGGGACGAGATTGCGAAAGGACACTATCAAAAGCTGCCCGTCCATGCGAACAACTGCATACAGTGCGGACACTGTGAGAGCCGCTGTCCCTTCCATGTGAAGCAGGAGACGAGGATGAAAGAAATTGTTGCTTATTTTGAGAAATAGGATAAAAACGAATTGAGAATATTTCTTAAAAAATTTATTAAGGAGGAAACGATCATGGCAGATACATGAGTTTTTGAGATTTATGAGGATGTGAAAATGCAGGAGGTGCGTTTCACCAACCGGTTTGGCATTGAGCTGGCAGGTCACCTTTATCTTCCTGCCAACAGCAAGGGGAAAAGGAACCAGGCGATCGCGGTCGCGGGCCCCTTCGGCGGCGTAAAAAAATGGCTTCCGGGCTCTATGCGCAGGAATTTGCAAGGATGGGTTTTGTGGCGATGGCCTTCGATCAGTCCTTTACGGGAGAGAGCGGCGGCGCGGTTCGCAATGCGGCATCCACGGATATCAACACAGAGGACTTTCTTGCGGCGGTAGACTATCTTGGCTCTTTGCCCTATGTTGACCGTGAAAAAATCGGTTTGATAGGGATCTGAAATATGAGAATGTGAATATCGAAATTGTAACTGGAGCCAGACGCATAGATGCAGAGCTGATGATTTAGTGAAATACTTTTCGGATCATCGGCTCTCATTCTTATATTTTGAACAATATGTCACAGGGAAGAAAAACACTGCTGAACATACAATGATTTAAAGTGATCTGTTCTTTTTTGTCGAAACTTGCGAAAAGTGGCTGCTGTTTGACTGTCAGTTGAATATTTTGAAGGCATTGGATGCCAACGAAACAGATATTCTTTTCCCTGTCGCAGATGAGGATAGTGAAACCTTCCTGCAGTACCAGAGCATTATGACGGACTGCAGCGAGGCTGAGAGAGATTTTCTGCTCGACACATTGAAAGATATAAAAAAGAACTTGAAAATTCTTAAGGATAAATGCAGTTAAGCATAATAAAGAAAAAAAGTTTTCGCCAAAGAAAAACGAAATAAGCGATAGTAACTGTAAAACCGACAAAAGCTGATAGAAGAATTCGATCCACAAAGGCTATGGTTCGTGGAGGATGGCCGATCACCTGAATAAAAATGGGTATAAGCCGAGCGCCGGCGGAGAATTTACAAGCATCAAGGTTATCCGTATCCTGCGGGATGCGTTTTACGGAACGGTCGCTCTGTGCGGCCAGTTTATCAAATATTTCCGCAATGCCCCGGCTGATCGCCTTACGCATTTCCTGCCGGAGTGCATCGACTTTCTTCGTCGGGCGGTGGAGATGGGGCAGACCTTCTTCGACATACCAGAGGTCTACGGCGTATATGCCAATGAGGAACTTGTGGGTGAGGCGCTGGAGCCGGTGCGGGATCAGGTAAAGATCGCCACAAAATTCGGATGGAACATCCACGGCGGGAAATCATGGGGGCTGGACAGCCGCCCGCAGACTATCCGAAAAGCGGTAGAGGGTTCGCTTCGCCGTCTGCGCACTGACCATATCGACCTCTACTATCAGCACCGGGTTGATCCGGGTGTCCCCATTGAAGAAGTCGCGGGACGATGGATTTATAGGGCGAATGCCCGCGACCTCAGAAAAGCGGGGCTTTTTCGAGGTCAGCACGGCTCAGAAAAAATCTAACAAAATCTGCCTTACGACGTATCAATAATCAGGAAAGCAAGGCTCAGGGAAACATATTGACAGGGCAGGGAACAGCATATGGGCAGTTATTTCAGACTGTGCCGTGGCGTGGCTCTGCGGGGGTGGGAGAAGCTTCCGTGGGCCGTAGTGCGCAGGCCGGAGAACAAAGTGCGTTTCATAGGGGAAGAGGAATTCTGCGCGCTGGAATTGTGCAACGCGCGCATCGACTGTTCGCTGGCGCTGATTCCGGAGCGGACAAGAAAGCTGATTGGAGAGCTGCAGGAGAGAGGCGTTGTGGAGCAGTGCGCCTACGGCGACGACCCCGAGGAAGACCAGCTCTACCGCAGGTATCCCAACCGCTTCATTTACGAGGCGTACTGGTCGGTCACCGGAAGGTGCAATTACCGCTGCAAACACTGCTACCTGTCTGCCTGCGAGGGAAAGTTCGGCGAGCTGTCTCATGAGGAGACGATGGACATCATCAACCAGATGGACGACTGCGGCATACTCGCGGTGGCGCTCTCAGGCGGGGAACCGCTGATCCGCAGCGACTGGTGGGACATCGTGGACGCGCTTGCGCAGAGGAAGATCGACGTCAAGGTGATCTACACCAACGGCGCGCTGGTAAATGAGGCGTTGCTGGACGGTCTGGAAGCGCGCGGCATGAGGCCGGAGTTCAACATGAGCTACGACGGCGACGAGGGCTGGCACGACTGGATGCGTGGAATTCCGGGCGCGGGAGAGCGCGTGCTCGCCGCGTTCGACCTGTGCGGGGAGAGGGGCTTCCCTCTCGGAGCCGAGATGGCGCTGCACCGGGGAAACGCCGCCGTGTTCGGCAAAAGCGTGAACACGCTGGCGTCTCATGGCTGTACGCATCTGAAGGTCTCCGGCGTGATGGATACGGAGCTTTGGAAGAGATACGGCGGGGATTACGCCCTTTCCAAAGAAGAGGAGTACGTGGTTTACGAGCGGTATATTCCTGAGTTTTTCGCGGACGGTTCACCGCTGCGCATCAACCTGGGCGGGGTGTTCAGCTGCGGGAAGGGATCCCGCGACTATTCGATCCCGATAGAGAAATACGACGGTTCGGACGCCTGCCTGCGGCGCCCGATGTGCGGCCATGCGCGGCAGTCGCTGTATATCTCGCCGGAGGGACGGCTGCTCCCGTGCATGCCGCTGTCCGCCTGCGCCGTACAGGATGATTTTCCGTTGATCCGGGAGATCGGGCTGGGGAAGGGTCTGTCGGAGAGCTCCTATCTGTCCGTGATCGACACGCGGGTGGAGGAGTTCCTCGCGAGAACGAAGAAATGCAGGGAATGCGAGTACGCGAAGCTGTGCGGCGGAGGCTGCCGGGCATGCGCATTGGGAATGAACGGACACGAGCTGATGGCGGCTGACCCGTCGGCCTGCCTGTTTTTCCGGGAGGGCTGGGGAGCGCGCATACGCGCCGCGGCAGCCTGACGCGCGCTTCGTTATATCAAGGACGGGAAACAAAGAGGGAAACGGCGCAAACGCGTTTCAAATAAAGAGCAAAAAAAGGAGGAAGAGATCATGAAAAAATTTCTGGAAGTAATCGAGGAGAATCCGGAGCTGAAGGAGAAGCTTCAGGCGTTGGGCGAGAAGCCCGCTGTCGCGGATATCATCGCGCTGGCGGCGCAGTATGGCATGACGCTCACGGAGGCGGATTTTGCCGCTCCGAAGGGCGAGCTTTCCGAGGATGAACTGGAGGCGGTAGCAGGCGGCAACGAAGAAGGAGATTGTCTGATCTGGGAGGAAAATCCGTACGCCTGGTGGAAATAGGCAGAAAAAAATATCAAACGGGGAAATGAGGCGTCTGATATGGAATGGACAAAACAAAAACTGGAGGGAGTGTGCGTCGAGCTGCAGAAAAAGGCGATGGTAGACGAAGCTTTCCGCAAGGAGCTTCTGGCTGACTCGGCAAAGGCGATCGAAATGCTCACGGGAGAAAAACTCCCGGAGGGTTTCCGCCTCAAGGTGATCGAAAATGATCCTGCCTACACGGCGACCATGGTTCTGCCGAATCTGCTCGGGAGAGAGCTGACAGACGAAGAATCCGACGCGATCAGCGGAGGGATCAGCTTTTCCGGTTTATTCAGTAAAGCCAAGTCTTTCTTAGGGAGCCACGAAGACGAGATGTTCGGTGCAGTCAAAAGCGCGGTTTCAAGCTGGCTAAGCGACAAGGATTCTCATTTAAACAAACCGGTTAAGTGAGAAAAAAGCAGGTTTGATTACACAAACGGCGGTCCGGCGATTGCAAAGATAGCGGTAAATGTAGTATAATCTTATTTAAATTTTCAAAAATAATATAACATAATTTACATTGTGGCGTATCAATAAACAGGAAAGCAAAAATCCAGGAAACGACGCAAGTGCGTTTCATATAAATCGGAGAAGGAAAAGAGGTGAAACATCATGAACGAGGAAATGATTGCAAAACTGCAGAAAGCCAAGACGGTGGAAGAGATCATCGCCATCGCGAAGGAGTATGGCAAAGAAGTGACGGCAGAGAAAGCCCAGGAGCTGCTCGATAAGATCAGCAGTGCTGCCGGCGAGCTCTCTGATGACGCGCTCTCCGCAGTCGCCGGGGGGGGGTATTATCGACACCGTCAAGGAATGGTTCGGAAGCCTTTTTGGCAAGTAAAATGCCGGAGTACAAAGCGGGGCGCGAGTGGTTTCTTCACGTCCCGTTTTCCTTTCGACGTCACAAACGTCAGTCCAGCAAAATCCGAAAAGACAGTGAGCGGCGTGCTATCATTTTTTCAGGAGATGTGTATACGGAAATTTATTTATCTAAGAATTTATTGTTGAGTAGGCTACGGCGTCCACTTGGAAGAGCAAATTCTCCGGATCGGCAAATTCAGTCTGAAATGACTTGCGTACAGGATATTTGCCGTTAAATCTTTTCTTAATTACTTTTTCCATTACCGGAATATCCCCCAGATATTTTTAAACAGATAATTCATCTATGATGGTACTTTGGAAAACGAAGGTCATGATGACATTCTGGACATACGGATCGACGTTCTTTTGTTTTCCGTCGGCACCCCAGGTTTCCGACATGATCTCGTTTGTGATCCGGCGGCTGATATAGTGATAACTGCCGCTGGCCATGACAAAGGATGAGTTCGCCGACATGCTGGCTCATTCTTTGGAGGAACGCGCCCAGCTTTTGAAGATTATGTCCATGAACCACTATGATATGGAAACCGGCAGCCGCCCGGAGCGTCTGGCAGCGTTCAAGGTCGTGTACGGAGAGTCGATCCGCACCGTGCGGTCCGGTCTGGACAAATATTTCCCGGATATGTCGGTCTCCGAAAAACAAGATTTCATCTACACGTTTTTCCCGTTTATGTTCGGCATCTATCCATATACGTTTGTCACAGAAAAGCAGAGGACGGCGATGGAAGAAGCAGATGTCAACTATGTGTTTATGACGATCTATGAGATCACATTCAACTGCGTGAAAAGATTATTGGATTGAGGAGGATTAAGCTATGGCGGTGGTACAGGTTGAGT
>CANQIW010000126.1 GCA_947624055.1 uncultured Lachnospiraceae bacterium | reverse complement strand
TTGTCGGCACGGTGGAAGCGACGCCGTCTCTGGACGATGTGGTGGCTGCAGTCGGTGAGAAGGAATACAAGAAGGTTGTGCTTGAGCCGCTCATGGTAGTGGCCGGAGACCATGCGAACAACGACATGGCCGGCGACGAGGAAGGCGCCTGGAAGAAGACGTTTGAGGACGCCGGATACGAGGTAGAGTGCCTGCTGACAGGCCTTGGCTCCATGGAGCCGATCCAGGATCTGTACGTGGCGCACGCACAGGCCGCGATCGACTCGCTTGCTGAGTAATCAGAATACCGGCTTTCACCTGTGAGGCGGAGGCTATAAAGCCCGGCGGCCGTTTTTGCGGCAGGCCGGGCTTCCCATGCAGGAGATTGGATTTCAAAGAATTGAACAGAACGAATCAGGATAAACAGCAGAACAGGGAGAATCAGAACATGAGGAAATTACAGAAATTAGCGGCGGCCGCGGCTGTGCTGGCATTGATTGGAAGCATGAGCCTGGGAGCGCTGGCAGAGGATGAGACGGAAAAACTCAGTCAGATGGAGGAGACTGCCCAGGCAGCCGAACAGGAAACGGAGCAGTCGTCAGAGGCAGGGGTCGCCACAGCGGCGGAGATGGTGACGCCGGAGGAGGTCGTGGAGGACTGGATGGTGCCGATCACGGCAGATCAGCTGAACGACGGCGCGTATGAGATCGAGGTGGCGAGCAGTTCCTCGATGTTCAAGATCGACAAGTGCGAGCTCACGGTGGCGGACGGTGAGATGAGCGCGGTGATGACGATGAACGGAACCGGCTATCTCTATCTCTTCATGGGAACGGGAGAGGAAGCCGTGAAGGCGCAGGAGGAAGACTACATTCCTTTTGTGGAGAATGAGGATGGACAGCATACTTATGAGGTGCCGGTGGAGGCTCTGGATGCGGGAATCGACTGCGCGGCGTTCAGCAAGCGCAAGGAGCAGTGGTACGACCGGACGCTCGTGTTCCTGGCTTCCTCCCTGCCGGAGGACGCGCGCAAGGAGCAGGAGATGACGACGGTTGAGGATCTGGCTCTGGCAGACGGGGAATATCTGGTTGAGGTTGCGCTCGAGGGCGGTTCCGGTAAGACGACGGTGGCGTCACCGGCGAAGCTGACCGTGGAGAACGGCGAGGCGACCGCGGAGATCATCTTCTCGAGCCCGTATTACGATTATGTCCTGCTGGGCGATGAGAAATTTGAGCCGGTGAATGAGGAGGGCGATTCCACATTCCTGATCCCGGTGAAGGGTTTTGACTATCAGATGGCGATCACGGCGGACACGATCGCGATGAGCACGCCGCACGAGATCGATTATCATCTGTGCTTTGACTCGGCGACGATCGCGGAGGAGTGAGCGTGTTGCCGCCAGCTGTAAAAGAAATCATGAACATGGGTAAACGGAGAATTGCATACATTCAGGAGAAACACATGGAAAATGAGTCGACAGACAAAAAGGGTGCACGGAGAATGTATGAGGAAATGACGATACACGCGCGGAAGAGGAGTGGCATACAGAGTTGTGCGCGGCTTGCGGCTGGTCTGTTCGCTCTGGCTCTGCTGATCCTTTTACCGCATTCTGCCGCCTCGGCGCAGGGCGCGGAGGAGCTTCCGGGGCTGACCTACGATCACAGCATGGAGCTGCTCTACGCCGAGCGATTTTCGGTGGATTATTATGAGGGCGGCTATGCACTGATCACGATCGAGGACGGCGGACGCTATCTGGTCGTGCCGGAGGGATTGGACGCGCCGGAGGAACTGGATGCGGGAATCACAGTACTGCGGCAGCCGCTGGATCGGATCTACCTGGTGGCGACTTCGGCGATGGACTATTTCGCGGCGCTTGACGGGATCGGCAGCCTGCGCCTGTCCGGGACGCAGGAGGACGGCTGGTACATTCCGGAGGCGAAAGAGGCGATGGAAGACGGAGAGCTGCTGTACGCGGGAAAGTACAGCGCACCGGACTATGAGCTGATCGTATCGGAGGGCTGCGACCTGGCGATCGAATCGACGATGATCTATCACACGCCGGAGGTGCAGGAGATGCTCGAGGATTTCGACATTCCGGTGCTGGTGGAGCGCTCCAGCTACGAGCCCCATCCGCTCGGCCGCGCGGAGTGGATGAAGCTTTATGCGGCGCTGCTCGGGAAGGAAGGCCTGGCTAAGCAGCTGTTCGCGGAGCAGACAGAGAAGCTTGCCGACGTGCTGGACGGAGAGAAGACCGGAAAGACGGTGGCGTTTTTCTACATCAGCTCCAACGGTTACGTGAATGTGCGCAAGACGAATGATTATGTGTCGAAGATGATCGAGCTTGCCGGCGGAGAATATGTTTTTCAGAATCTCGGGGATGAGGAAAACGCGCTCTCCACGGTCAACATGCAGATGGAGGACTTCTACGCCGGTGCGAAGGACGCGGATGTGCTGATCTACAACAGCACGATCGACGGGCAGATCGAAAGTCTGGGCGAGTTGTTTGAGAAGAGCGCCCTGCTCGAGGACTTCCGGGCGGTGAAAGAAGGCAGCGTCTGGTGCACCACACAGAACCTGTTCCAGAAGACGACCGGGCTGGCGGACATGATCGTGGATATCCACGCGGTTCTCAACGGGGGAGAGCCGGAGGATATGACGTATCTGTATCCGCTGGAATGAGGTTCCATTTGAACTATTTGAACTTGGATAGCAGGAGGGAAGCGAGATGGCGCAGCAACTATTGCAGGCATTTCAGACGCCGCAGCCAGGGCAGTCTCCGGCAGACGGCAGAAGACGGCAGACCCTGCGCTGCGGGTTGTCCTTTGTCCTCCTGTCCGCGCTGCTGGCGGTTCTGTTTGTCTGGAACGTCAATTCCGGCAGCGTCAATCTCACAGTGCATGAAATTTTCAGGATCCTGACCCGCCGTGGGGGAGATGAGACCGCTGTCAACATCATCTGGCAGATCCGCCTTCCGCGTATCCTGGCGGCGGTGATTCTGGGCGGCGCGCTGTCAGTGTCCGGCTTCCTGCTGCAGACCTTCTTCCACAACCCGATCGCGGGACCCTTTGTGCTCGGGATCTCCTCGGGCGCGAAGCTTGTGGTGGCGCTGTCGATGATCTTCCTTCTGGGACGCGGGATCACGGCAGGCTCGGCGGTGATGGTGCTCTCGGCCTTCTTCGGATCGATGATCTCGATGGGATTTGTGCTTGCCGTGTCGCGGAAGGTGCGGCAGATGTCGATGCTTGTGATCTGCGGGGTGATGATCAGCTATATCTGCTCGGCGGTGACTGATTTCGTCGTTACGTTCGCCGACGATTCGAATATCGTCAATCTGCATAACTGGTCGCTCGGAAGCTTTTCCGGTACCACCTGGAGCAACGTCGGAGTGATGACAGTGATCGTGTTTTCCGCGGTGCTTCTGACCTTCCTGCTCTCCAAACCGATCGGCGCGTATCAGCTGGGAGAGGATTACGCGAGGAATCTCGGCGTGAACGTCCGCGTGTTCCGCGTCTGCCTGATCCTGCTCTCCAGCGTGCTCTCGGCCTGTGTGACAGCCTTCGCGGGACCGGTCTCCTTTGTCGGGATTGCGGTGCCGCATCTTGTGAAGAATCTCTGGAAGACCTCGAAGCCGATTGTTGTCGTTCCGGCCTGCTTTCTGGGCGGCGCCGTGTTCTGCCTGTTCTGCGATTTGATCGCCCGAACGGTGTTCGCGCCGACTGAGCTGAGCATCAGTTCGGTGACGGCAGTCTTCGGCGCGCCGGTGGTGATTTTCATTATGATACGGCGGAAAAAGACCGCTTGATTTTTCGTGTCGGAAGCTTTATGGTCAGGAGTGACTGCGGGTGAACAGTATGGCGAAGGAATTCTTTTTTTATACAGAAGAGATGACGGTCGGCTACGACGGAAAGCCTTTGATCCGTGATATCCGCATCGAGCTCGACCGGGGCGAGATCCTCACGCTGATCGGGCCGAACGGGGCGGGAAAGTCAACGATCCTCAAGAGCGTCACGCGGCAGCTGAAGCTGATCGGAGGCTGTGTGTATCTGGACGGGCGGCAGATGCAGCAGATGACAGGCAGGGAGATCGCGCGGCGGCAGGCTGTGGTGCTGACTGAGCGCATTCGGCCGGAGCTTATGACCTGTGAGGATGTGGTGGCGACCGGGCGCTATCCTTACACCGGAAGTCTGGGCATTCTGGGCAGGGAGGATCGCGTGAAAGTGCGAGCGGCGCTTCAGACGGTGCATGCCGCCGATCTCGCGGAGCGCGATTTCAATGCGGTCAGCGACGGACAGCGGCAGAGGATCCTGCTGGCGCGGGCGATCTGTCAGGAGCCGGAGCTGATCGTGCTGGACGAGCCGACCTCGTTTCTTGACGTGAAGCACAAGCTGGAGTTCCTGCAGATCCTGAAGCAGATGGTGCGGGAGAGGCATGTGGCGGTGATCATGTCATTGCACGAGCTGGATCTGGCGCAGAAGATCTCCGATCGGCTGTTCTGTGTAAAGGGCGGTCATATAGACCGGCACGGCACGCCGGAGGAAATTTTCACATCAGACTATATCTGCGGATTGTACGATCTGCCGGTCGGAGCCTGGAACGCGGCGTTCGGCTGTGTGGAGCTGCCCGCTGTGAGAAGGAGACCGGAGGTGTTTGTGATCGCCGGGAATGGGAGCGGGATCCCGGTGTACCGTCGGCTGCAGCGGGAAGGGATTCCCTTTGTCACCGGAGTCCTTCAGGAAAACGACGTCGATTATCCGGCGGCCCGCGATCTGGCAGCCGAGGTCGTCGCCGAGCGGGCGTTTGAACCCATCGGTGAGGAGGCATATGCGCTTGCGCTGTCGAAAATGAGACAGTGCCGAAGGGTGCTTTGCCCGCTTCAGACCTTTGGGGCGATGAACCGGCGCAATGAAGAGCTGCTGCGGGAGGCCGGGAGAGCAGGCATTCTGGTTAAAGTCAGTCCGGGAAGAAAATACATGCATGAACAGGCAGGCGGAGGGTAACATGGCAAGGAAAATCATGATCCAGGGGACGATGTCAAATGTCGGAAAGAGTGTGATCGCAGCCGGTTTATGCCGGATCTTCCGACAGGACGGATACCGCGTTGCCCCGTTCAAATCACAGAATATGGCGCTCAACTCTTTCATCACAAAGGAAGGACTTGAGATGGGGCGCGCGCAGGTCATGCAGGCGGAGGCTGCGGGCGTGGAGCCTGTCGTCGCGATGAATCCGATCCTTCTGAAGCCTACGAACGACGTCGGCTCGCAGGTGATCGTAAACGGGGAAGCGATCGGGACGATGAGCGCGCGCGACTATTTCAGGATCAAAAAGTCGCTTGTGCCGAAGATCATGGAGGCGTTCGACACGCTGGACAGATCGTACGATATCCTTGTGATCGAGGGCGCGGGGAGTCCGGCGGAGATCAACCTGAAGAAGGACGACATCGTGAACATGGGTATGGCGAAGCGTGCAAACGCGTCGGTACTGCTGGTCGGCGATATTGACCGCGGCGGCGTGTTCGCGCAGCTCTACGGCACGGTCGCTCTTCTGGAGGAGGAAGAGAGACGGAGGATAAAGGGGCTGATCATCAACAAATTCCGGGGAGACCGGACGATCCTCGACCCGGGCGTGGAACAGCTGGAACGGCTGACTGGGCTTCCGGTGGTCGGGGTGACGCCGTATCTGCAGGTGAGCCTTGAGGATGAGGACAGCCTGAGTGAACGGCTGGACGGCTCGCAGCAGGTAGATCTGATCGATATTGCGGTGATACGGCTTCCCAGGATTTCGAATTTTACCGATTTCAACATCCTGGAAGGAATCGAGGGCGTGTCGCTGCGCTATGTGGCCGAGGCGCGCCGGCTTGGAAACCCGGATCTCATCATCCTTCCGGGGACGAAGAACACGATGCGCGACTTGTTGTGGATGCGGCAGAACGGTCTGGAGGCTGCGATCCTGAAGGCGCATAGGGCAGGGAGCGCCGTATTCGGTATCTGCGGAGGCTACCAGATGCTGGGGCGGCTGATTTCCGATCCGGCCGGTGTCGAGGAGGGCGGCACGATCCGCGGGATGGGGCTTCTGGACGCGGAGACGGTGTTTGAGAGTAAGAAGGCGCGGACGCGCGTGGAAGGGCATATTCTGTGTCCGGGAGGAATCCTGGAGGAACTTGCCGATGCGCCGGTTGTCGGATATGAGATCCATATGGGACGCACAGTGCTCGGGAAGGATGTATGCCCATTGACCGAGATCACCGATGCGATCTCCGGGGAGCGCAGGCAGGAAGGGGCAAGCGGAGCGAACGTGTACGGCTCCTATGTTCACGGGATATTTGACAGCGAAAAATTCACGTCCGGGATTGTGCGCGCGCTGGCGCTGGCGAAGGGCATCACGGAAGAGCCTGGAAGGACGGTCGATTACGCCGCGTTCAAGGAGACACAGTATGACCTGCTTGCCGCAGGCTTGCGGGAGCATTTGGACATGGAGGCCATCTACCGTATCCTGGATTGAAAAAGTGCTTGTCAAACCTCTGAAGATATGGTATGATGCTTAAAGTTGTTGAGACGTTATGTGCCGATGTGGCTCAATTGGCAGAGCAGCTGATTTGTAATCAGCAGGTTATCGGTTCGAGTCCGATCATCGGC
>CANQIW010000125.1 GCA_947624055.1 uncultured Lachnospiraceae bacterium | reverse complement strand
TACTCCTCCCCGTCGTCCGCCTTGTAGATCAGCCGCACCGCCTGCGACTTGATCGTGATGCCGCGCTCGCGCTCCAGATCCATATTGTCGAGCACCTGGTTCTGCATCTCCCGGCTCGTCAAAAGTCCCGTCATCTCGATGATGCGGTCCGCCAGTGTCGATTTGCCGTGGTCGATGTGCGCAATGATACAAAAATTTCTGATCTTATCCTGACTGATAGCCACCTGTGTTCCTCCTGTCAGCCGCCTCTGCGCCATGCAGCTTATGTATTGATCTTTTCCCTGACCACATACTGAGGCGTCTTATTGATATTCAGAATCAGCTTCCCGATATATTCTCCTATGATACCCAGAATCAAAAATGCGAAGCCAAACAACAGCATAATCACACACATGAGAGACGACCATCCGATCGTAATCTCCGGATCCAGAAGCTTCCGGACGAACACAACCACCGTCGCGATGAATCCTGCCGCCGAGAGCAGCGTCCCCATGATCGTCGCCATGCGCAGCGGGACCACCGTATAATTCATGAATGTCATAAAGAGCTTCAGAGACTTTCTGAAATTGTAATTCGACGTCCCTTCCTCGCGCGAAAAATGCTCGATCTCGATATTCGCGATATTCCCTGTCGTTCGATAAAACAGGATCTGCAGGTACAGATTGTAGCCGTCATACTTCACGAGCTCATCCCGGACATACCTGCTGCAGCACCAGAAATTGCTCGCCTCCAGCCCCTTCGGCCGCTCCACCATATGCCACATGATAAACGAGGCGGCCTTACTCAGTGCGTTTTTTACAAAGTTGAATTTTCTCTTTCGATAGATGCCGAAGACGACGTCATAACCCTCGCGCATCTTCTCGATAAACGCCGGGATCTGTGAAGGATGCGTCTGCATGTCGTCGTCCATACCCATGACATAATCTCCGCTCGCCTCATGCAATCCGGCCATGATCGCATTGTGCTGTCCGAAGTTCTTCGCAAGGCTGATCCCCTTCACGTTCGGATAATCCCTCGCGAGCCGCCAGATCTCATCGCGCGTACTGTCGCGTGAGAAATCGTTGACCAGCACGAACTCGCAGTCCAGATCTTTCATTTGTTTGATCACATCCATGCTCATCTCCACGACCTTGCGGATCGTCCCCGCGGAATTGTAGCACGGAATCACAATAGATAATAGCATGCCCTGTTCCCTTCTCTTATAGTACAAATACCGCTATCCCGGCAAAAATGATCAGAATTCCGATGATCTTCTGTCTTGAAAAACGCTCGTGAAGAATCAGATATCCCAAAATAAATACAAAAAAGTAGCCTGTCGACTCGATCACATTCGACCACGAGAGCGGCACCTTTTTGAGCGCCAGCATAGTGAGGATCGTCGAGACAAACAGCAGCGCATAACCTGCAAGCACATAACAGTTAACATATTCCCTTATTTTGTTCGGGTAATTTTTATTTGCAGCTGTCTTGAGCAGGATCTGGGACAGAGACGCGACAAACACGGAACACAGATAAATACCAACATGCAGCCACACACTATCCATCCGCCGTCACCACCACACAGATTCCGACAAATATGATCCCTGCCCCCACGATCATATTCCAGCTGATCTTTTCTCCGAAAATAAGCGCGCCCCAGACCATTGCCCAGACCAACCCGATCGGTTTGTTCGCGTATGCTACCGACAGAGGAAGATGCTTCAGGATCTGCTGCCATACGATCGCGTAGAGAAACATGATCAGCAACGTCAAACCGAAAAACAGCACCCAATGACCGGACATCACGTATTCGTTAGCGGCAAGCTTGGAACACACGCCGCTCAGGGAGCTGAACAGCAAGCTTGCGTGAAGCAGCAGAAAGATCAGCGGTATTTTCCGTCTCTTCTCAGTTTTCATCCTTCACCTTTACCTTTATCTGAATCCTTTCCAGCACCTCAGCCAGAAGCGCCTCGCAGCTTTCCATCGTGTCGCCTTTGACGATCACCTGACCGATCCGGTCCCTGCCGTTCTCCATAAGGCGGACGGTATCGCCCCTTTTGATATTGAAGGAAAGATCCACCAGATCGCCGCCGACTGCCGTCCCGGGTATCACCGCTTCGACAATCCCTGCGGCATCAGCCTCCAGCTGCTTCACGATCACAGGAACACGTTCTCCCTCAGGGCGCTGAAAATATTGTCCGACACGCTCTCCCATGCAGAGGCGGATCAGCATCTCGTAATAATTGACTCCAAAGTGCAGTCCGACAAGCTCCGGCAGACAGGTAGCGCCGGCTCTCATCGTAGCTTCGATCACATAGATTTCACCGTCCAAAAGCATCATATCAAAATTCATGGGACTGCTGACGACCCCGTACGCACGGATCACACGCTCGATCTGTTCCTGAATCTGAGCCCTGTACGGCCGCAGCTCCTCACATGGCGTCCAATGCCCCATCAGAAAAAACGGATTCTTCCGATGCAGCTCGTCTCCCACCGGCAGGAAATACACAGGCCGGCCCTGTTCTACCATCGCCTCTACACCGAACATCGTTCCGGTCAGAAACTCCTCGACAATACAGTAATCCTTATCGGTCGCAGACATGGTCGAAGGATATGCTTCCAGAAGTGCTTCTCTTGTATCACAGCGGGCAATCCCACGCCCTCCCATCTGATCAACCGCCTTGATGATCACGGGAAAACGCAGCGTCTCACACACCTTCTCCAGATCGTCCCGGCTGTACACCTTGGCATAAGCCGCCGTCTTCACCTTCTCCTGCTGAAATGCCTGTTTCATGCGGGATTTGTCCGTACAGATCTGCGCGCCCTCCCAGTTCGGCCCGGGAAGCCCAAGCATCGAAGCGACATAGCCCTGGCTTCGAAGCCCTACATCCATGCAGCAGGTCGCGATGCCGTCAATCTGATATTTCCGCGCCGCCTGCAGGATCTCTTCCGGCTTCGTGATGTCGCAGCAGCAGCTTTCATCCGCTACAGAAAATCCCGGATAATCACCGGGAATACTGGTCGCGATCGTATAATAGCCAAGGCGTCTGGCCGCCTGGATCAACGGAACCAATGAATACGAGGCTCCGAGGATCATGATCTTTTGCTTCTGCATAATTCTCCACTCTCTTTCGAACGGATTATATCATTATAACAGTGAAAACTCAATCCTTTTCTTTTTTCGACGTCTGTTGTATAATGTGGGAGTCATCAAGTCATGTGATCAAGGAGGCGTCTTTTTGAAGAAGGTAGCTATTTTACAGTCAAATTATATTCCATGGAAAGGATACTTCGATCTGATCGGATTGGTGGACGAATTCATCCTGTACGACGATATGCAGTATACGCGCCGAGACTGGCGCAACCGCAACAAGATCAAGACCCAGTCCGGTCTTCAGTGGCTGACGATCCCGGTGGACTCGAAGGGAAAGTACTACCAGAAGATCAATGAGACGCGCGTCTCCGACCATGAGTGGTGCGACTCCCACTGGAAGGCGATCTCGGTCAACTACGCCCATGCGCCGCACTACAGAGAGTACGCCGAACGCATCCATGAGCTGTATCAGAGATGCCGGGAGGAGGACTACCTGAGCAAGATCAATTACCTCTTCATCACGGAGATCTGCAGCATACTCGGCATCGACACGAAAATCTCCTGGTCCTCCGACTACACGCTGGCGGACGGCAAGACCGAACGGCTGGTCAGCCTCGTGCGCGACAGCGGCGGAACAGAATACCTGTCCGGACCCGCGGCGCAGGATTACATAGAGGACGAGCTCTTCGAAAACGCCGGCATCAGGCTCACCTACATGAACTACGACGGCTACCCGGAGTATCCGCAGCTCTTCGGTGAATTCGAGCATGCGGTCTCCATCCTCGACCTGATCTTCAACACCGGCAGCGACGCGCGGAAATACATGAAGACGCCGCTCTGAGCATGAGGCAAAACTGCTGTTCAGCTATCCTCATTCTCGTCCCTGCCTGCGCCATCCTTTATATCCGTACCCACACTTTCCTCTGCGCCGCTCAGTACCCGGTGCAGCAGATCTGCAAGCGGCCGCATCGCGTTTCGCTCTTCCTCCACCGTGTTCAGCTGAGTTCCCGCCTCGATCAAAAGAGATCTGGGACGAAGGTGCAGGTTGAACCGCTCCGCTTTCAGATAAATATTTCTCGTAAACCCCGGAAACAGTTCCTCCGCCGCGAGCTGCAACTGCAGGGAAAACGCGAGGTTGTCCTGAATATAAGGATTTTCAAGCCAGGAAAGCGGCTGATCCGCACTGTCCCTCGAAATCCCGTTAAAAAACATGATCCTTGAAGCCGGCTTTCCGTCAATCTCTGTCGCGAATTTCTCACCTTCCACACCGTCCCGATGCAGATCGATGATCACCTCAATCGTCGGATTCTCCTGCAGAAGCTGTTCCACCGCCTCCCTCGCATAGTCATACGCGGCGCTGCGGTCCATCACTCCATCTACAAGATCATAAACTCCAACGTCATGAATCACATGATATCCGTATGTATTTCGCAGCTCCTCTGCAAGCAGCTCTCCCATCCCGATGATCGTGTCCTCAACTTTTCCTTCCTCCGAATCCGCGAACGCCTCCTGCGAATGCGTGTGATAAATCAGGATCTGCGGTACCGAGGGATCACACGCAAGCCTCAGATCCTTCTGAAGCAAAACCTCCGCATCCAAAAGCTGTTCGTCAGCCATTGTCCCCTCGTCCACGGTATAGTAGTGCGACAGCAGATAGTCAAAGTCCTTGAGCTGTTCGAGAAGCTGCTCCGAGACCACGCTCCCGGATACCGTCTGTAGCGCCTCATCTTCTGTCCCGCCGCTTTCCGATCCTGCCGTTTTCGTCTGCTCCGCTTCCGATCGGCCTGTCGTTCCAAAAGCTTCCTGCAGGTCTGCCGCAGAGTCACTCGAAACCTCTGTCTGCTGCACCTGCGCCTCTTCGGATCCCGCATTTCGGGCAGCTGCTTCCCCCTGTGCAACCCCCTCCGTCTCTCCGGCTTGTCCCTCCGCAAGATAGCTGTAGACCGGCGCGACCTGCCGCATCCATATCGCCAGCCAGTCCGGCATGTCCTGTCCCTCCACGGTTCCCGTGTAGCCGGGCGCGTATGTGCGCATCGCCGCATCCTCCAGATTTCTCTGTACTTCACCGGATTCCAGCGCCTGCTGCACAGCTGTATTCTCCAGCAGGATACTGCCAGCCTTGTACAGAATATATAACCCCAGCACGAACATGATCAGATAAAGAAATCTCTGAAATCTTCCTGTCCCCCTCATATGCTGCCTCCCGCGATGCGCGCTGCCTTCCCCGCTTCGGGACATTCTCGCCTTCCCTTCGCTCCCCGCGCATGATCCGCGCCGGTCGTTCATACGGGCGCTGTTACATATATATGATACCTGCGGTCAAAATATGCCGGCTCCGGCTGTCGCCTGAAGGACAGAAAAAAGAGACTTCCCCAAAATGCTTTCGTCCGGATCCTCAGATACCGGCAAAAGCATTTCAGGAAAGTCCCCTGCGTATTCCGAAATTCTCTTTTATGCTACCTTGCTCTTCGCAAGCTCAACGAGAGTCGCAAAACCCTCGGCATCGTTCACAGCCATATCAGCCAGAACCTTTCTGTTCAGCTCAACACCCGCGAGCTTCAGGCCGTACATGAAACGGCTGTAGGAAAGACCGTTCAGACGCGCGCCTGCGTTGATACGCGCGATCCAGAGCTGTCTGAACTGACGCTTTCTCTGCTTACGTCCTGCGTACGCGCTCGTCAGCGCACGCATCACGGACTGCTTCGCGATCCTGTACTGTTTTGATCTGGCTCCTCTGTAACCCTTCGCCAGCTTTAATACCCGATTATGCTTTTTCTTAGCGTTCAAACCGCCTTTAATTCTTGCCATGTCTTATTTCCTCCTTCGCCTCTTCTTATAAATACGGTAAGATCTTCTTCATGTTCTGAGCGTTCGTCGGATCCGTGATCGTCGCGTGTCTCAGATTTCTCTTTCTCTTGGTGGACTTCTTGGTTAAGATATGGCTCTTGTAAGCTTTGTTTCTCTTCAACAAACCGGTTCCTGTCTTTTTAAAACGTTTCGCAGCTGCCCTGCTTGTCTTCATTTTCGGCATTTTCTCGTTCCTCCTTGTATTTGAATATCCGTATTGCTGTTGCTTCTGCGCCATGCCCCGCAACCCTGACGGCACACGCTCTGTCCCCGGCGGAATAACGCTTATTTCTTCTCCGCCAGAAACATGGTAAGGCTCCTGCCCTCCTGCTTAATGGGCTTATCAATGACCGCGATATCGGCAAGCTTCTCCGCAAAATCCTCAAGGATATAGCGGTTGTCATGCATATGCGCCATCTCTCTGCCCCGGAAACGCAAAGTGATCTTAACCTTGTTACCCTTTGAAATGAACTTCTTAGCGTTATTAATCTTCGTGTTCAAATCATTCACATCAATGTTGGGAGATAACCGGACCTCTTTGATCTCAATCGTCTTCTGTTTCTTCCTGGCCTCTTTTTCCTTGCGCGCCAGCTCATAACGATATTTCCCGTAATCGATGATCTTGCACACCGGCGGCTTCGCCATCGGCGCGATCTTCACCAGATCGAGCTCCGCCTCCCTCGCAAGCTTCATCGCGTCCTTCGCCGACATGATACCCAGCTG
>CANQIW010000124.1 GCA_947624055.1 uncultured Lachnospiraceae bacterium | reverse complement strand
CGCTCGCGCTCGCGACCGTATGCGCGGAGGTCACGATGGGGGATAATCCCTATAAGGCGGAGGACTTTGAGATCCGCATCGCAAAGCGGGACGAGCCGTCCCGGATGATTGCATTATAGCCGAAAACATATCAGCAGGAAAGGGCTCTTGACATGAAGAAGACGATCATTACGGTAGTAGGGAAGGACACGGTCGGGATCATCGCGAAGGTGTGCACCTATCTGGCAGAGAACAATGTGAATATACTGGACATTTCGCAGACCATCGTGCAGGGTTTTTTCAATATGATGATGGTTGCGGACGCGACGCAGTCGCCGAAATCCAGCGATCAGATCGCGGAGGAGCTGGAGGCCGTCGGTCAGGAGATCGGCGTCGTCATCCGCTGCCAGCACGAGGACATTTTCAACATGATGCACCGAATTTGAGAGATCCATAAATCATAGCAATTCGCTTGAATGCAGACAGGAGCAATCATGATAAACCTTTTTGAAGTGAACGAGACCAACAAAATGATCACGCAGGAAAATCTTGACGTGCGCACGATCACGCTCGGCATCAGCCTGTTGGACTGCATTACAGATGATCTGAAGCAGCTCAGCGAAAATGTTTACCGAAAGATCACAACGGTCGCGAGCCGCCTTGTCGAGACCGGGGAGGAGATCGAGAAAGAGTACGGAATTCCGATCGTCAACAAGCGGATCTCCGTGACGCCGATCGCGCTGGTCGGCGGGAGTGCGTGCCGCTCGTCGGAGGATTTTGTGACGATCGCCCGTACGCTTGACCGGGCGGCTTTGGAGGTGGGCGTCAATTTTCTCGGAGGTTATTCCGCGCTCGTATCGAAGGGGATGACGAAGGCGGATGAGTATCTCATTCGCTCGATTCCCGAAGCGCTGGCGCAGACGGAGCGCGTATGCGGTTCGGTTAACGTGGGCTCTACGAAGTGCGGCATCGATATGGACGCGGTGCGCCTGCTCGGGGAGATGATCCTGCAGACGGCGGCGCTCACGAAGGAGAAGGATTCCCTTGGCTGCGCGAAGCTTGTGGTGTTCTGCAACGCGCCGGACGACAATCCCTTTATGGCGGGCGCGTTTCACGGCGTGACCGAGGCGGATGCGGTCATCAATGTCGGGGTCAGCGGCCCGGGCGTGGTCAAGCATGCGCTCGCCGAAGTGCGGGGCGCGAATTTTGAGACGCTGTGCGAGACGATCAAGAAGACGGCCTTCAAGGTGACGAGGGTCGGCCAGCTCGTCGCGCAGGAGGCATCTGCGCGGCTCGGGATTCCGTTCGGTATCATTGATTTGTCGCTCGCGCCGACCCCGGCGATCGGGGACAGTGTGGCGGATATTCTCTGCGAGATCGGGCTGGAGCACGCAGGCGCGCCAGGGACGACGGCGGCGCTGGCGCTTCTCAACGATCAGGTGAAGAAAGGCGGCGTGATGGCGTCTTCTTACGTGGGCGGCCTGAGCGGCGCGTTTATTCCGGTCAGCGAGGATCAGGGGATGATCGACGCGGTGAGAGCGGGAGCGCTCACGCTGGAGAAACTGGAGGCAATGACCTGCGTCTGTTCCGTCGGACTTGACATGATCGCGATCCCGGGCGATACGAAGGCATCGACGATCTCCGGCATCATTGCGGACGAGATGGCGATCGGTATGGTGAATCAGAAGACAACCGCGGTGCGCGTTATTCCGGTGATCGGAAAGGGCGTAGGGGAGACCGTGGAGTTCGGCGGACTGCTCGGCTACGCGCCGATCATGCCGGTGAATTCCTTTTCCTGCGACGCGTTTGTAGGCAGGCGGGGACGGATCCCGGCGCCGATCCACAGCTTCAAGAACTGAATACTTCGTTTGTTTCTGCTGTGAAGAGGCTTGTAATGAATTAATTTTGAAATATAATAAATATAAAATATCACAGAAAGTAAAAAAAATTAAAAATTTTGTTATACAATTGACAAATTCTTCGGGATTTGGTATGCTTCCGTTATAGCATGATGATTTCACGGAAGAAAGGCATTGTGCATTCTCTGAGGCTGGGACGGGAGACGTTTCAGAGTGGGGATTTGTCTGCGTGGACAGACGATTATGGAGGTGTGTATATAATGAGACGGAGGATGATTCAGTTTACGGCGTGCCTTCTGACAGCAGGGATCCTGACTGTGGGACAGGCAGTGTGCCCTGTCAGCGCGGAGGAGGAGAATATCACGACAGTCGCTGACGAGACGGAGAAACAGACAGATACAGAGAAGCAGACGGAGACGGAAGCTGCTAAGAAGAAAAAGAAAAAGAAGAAAAAGGCAAAGGCAAAGGCTGCGGCCACGGAGGAGACGTCTGCAGAGCAGAGCCTGAAGGGGCAGATGGTTTTTGCGCAGTGCGAGGATCACATCAATATCCGCAAGGGTCCGGGTCTGGACAGTGAGGTCATCGGAAAAATCTACAACGACTGTATGGCGACTGTTCTCAGTCAGGATGGCGAGTGGATTGAGATCCAGTCCGGAAATGCGGTCGGTTTTGTGAAAACCGAGTATTTCGCGACAGGAGAAGAGGCTGAGGAGATTGCGGAGAGAGTCGGCTATCATGTGGCTACGATCTATGCGGACGAACTGAACATCCGCGCGCTTCCGGATGACGATTCCGAAGTGATCGGAGTGGCGTACAAAGAAGAGGAGCTGGAGGCTGTAGAATACAAGGATGACTGGATTACAGTCGTTCTGAGTGACGATGTTTACGGATATATCAACGCGTATTATGCGGGATATGACACATTCTATCCGGAAGCTGAGACGCTTGAAGAGGAACAGGCGCGGCTTGACGCCGAGGCTGCCGCGGAAGAGGAGTATTACGAGGAGCCTGTTCCGGAGGAGACATATACGGCTTCTACATCCTATACGCAGTCGTCTTCGAGCTCTGGCGGACAGAGCAGTTGGACTCAGCCGCAGACGCAGGCTCAGACACAAGCCCAGACGCAGGCTCAGACCCAGGCTCCTGTCCAGACGGAGGCTCCGGAGGAAGAAGACCCGGAGGAAGAGGAACCGGAGGAAGAGGAACCGGAGCAGGAGCAGGAGGCTCCCGCACAGACAGAGGCCCCGGCGCAGACGGAGGCTCCGGCGGAGGCGAATCCTGATAACGCGGAACAGCTGAATGAAGACGACGTGGATTCGGATTCGTATTATGACGCTGCTACCGGACAGATGGTGAAATTCTAAGCCGGATGGCGCCGGCAGAGTGCCGCAGCTTATGTCGTGCGCGGAGACTGATCTGCGCGGCGTCAGATAATGAGCGGGCTGATCTCATATTCGCTTCGGAAAGGATCCGCGGCGCGTTTGCTTCGGATGCTCCGGTACAGATGTGAGGCAAAGAGATCCTGCTGCCACATGCGTGCGGAGAAGCTGTCCATCAGGCAGGAGGCGTGCGCCGGTTTGGTGAGAAACGGGACAGAGCATTCTTTTTTGATCCTGTGAAGGAGAGGGGACGCGTCTCTGCGCAGTCCGAGAACTTTTGCGTAGGCGATCCCTTTGCCTGAACAGCTGTTTTTGACGTCGTCCGCGCGTATGTCCAGGATTAGGTGCAGCAGGGAGCGGCGGATATGCGCTTCTGTGAGCTGACGGCTTTTCAGAAGGGCGACGATCTCGGCGTATGTTTTTCCGATGCAGTGGAAACGCAGGTTGCGGATGCGGTCTGAGAGATCAGAAGAAATATCAAAAATTGAATCAAAGGAATCAAGGGCGAGGAGCTTCTGCGTGAGAAACGGCAGGAGCTCTTCTGACGTTACGATGTTTTCGCACGCATCGAGAAACAGCCTGCGGCAGTTTTCGGGGATATAGCGCAAAACACTTTCCAGCGCAGAGCCGGATTCCGGGACAGCCCGGACAGAGATCGCCTGTCGGAGCGCAGCGGCAGAGCAGTAGGAGCGGTCTAACCCGGTGCTGTGATAGGAGATGCCTTCCCGCCGTACAGGGATCGGCAGTATGCGGCTTTTGAGTTTTTGCAGTGCCCTGCAGTATTCTATGCCAAGGATATTGTTCGGTGAATTCAGAACTCTCAGGATGCTGTCGGGATCGCTGCCTGCCGGCACGCTGTCTGTCCTGTATGCGGACGCAGAAAAACCATAGCCAGAGAGAGCACAGACAAGCGCTTCGGCGCGCGCCTGAGGATAGGTCTTTCCATGCTTTAACGCCTGGCGGAGCTTTTCGGTATACTCAGCAGGTTCATCCGCAAGGATATTCGAGATATTTTGGAACAGACTGAGGTCCGCATCTTCCGTGCCGAAGCAGAGCGTGTCTGTGACGCCGAGCTGTTCAAGCAGTGTCACGGCGCCCAGGGCGAAATATTCCGCGCTTCCGGCAGCGTACCGGATCGGAAGCTCCAGCACCAGATCGGCGCCGTTTTGAAGCGCCATGCGGGTGCGGGTGAATTTGTCGAAGACGGCAGGCTCCCCGCGCTGTACGAAATCCGGGCTCATGACGACGATGGCGTAAGCCGCGCCGGACAGCTCTTTTGCTTTCCTGATATGATATGCGTGACCTGTATGAAAAGGATTGTATTCCGCGATGATCCCGACTGTGCGCATGCTTCCCTCCGCTGTGTATCCGGCATTTTCCTGGTGTTTCCGATGCATCGGAATACGAGCCCGGCTCACACAATTGTGTTCTTATTTCCGTACAAGAGGAATTTTCCCTATTTTATCAGACAAAAAAGCAATCCGCAACGCAAATTTCATCTTGTCCGCTGTAAAAATATGGGGTATAATCGAGTTTAAATAAATATATCCGCCGGTCACACGGCTGACGTCGGGCGGGATACAAGGGAAAGGAGTCCATAAACCATGGCATTTATTGACATTCTCAAAGCAAAGGCAAAAGCGAACAAGAAGACGATCGTGCTTCCGGAGACGGAGGACCGCAGGACGTATGAGGCCGCCGCGAAGATTCTCGCGGAGGGCATCGCGAACATCGTTCTGGTCGGCAGCGAGGAAGCGGTGAAGAAGGGCAGCGAGGGGCTGGATATCTCCGGCGCGGTCGTTGTGGATCCGGCGACAAACCCGAAGACGCAGGCCTACATCGACAAGCTCGTCGAGCTGCGCTCCAAGAAGGGCATGACCCCGGAGCAGGCGAAGGAGATTTTACTGAACCAGTATCTGTACTATGGTGTTATGATGGTGAAGATGGGGGACGCTGACGGTATGGTGTCCGGCGCCTGCCATTCTACGGCGGATACGCTTCGCCCGTGTTTGCAGATTCTGAAGACAAAGCCGGGCACAAAGCTCGTCTCCGCGTTTTTCCTGATGATCGTTCCGGACTGCGAGTACGGCGCGAACGGCGCGTTCGTGTTTGCGGATTCCGGACTGGTGCAGGATCCGACTCCGGAAGAGCTTGCTGCGATCGCGGCTTCATCTGCGGAGTCCTTCAGGCTTCTGGTCGGCGAGGAGCCGAAAGTCGCGATGCTGTCGCACTCCACGATGGGCAGCGCGAAGCATGCGCTGGTGGACAAGGTCGTGGAGGCCACAAAGATCGCGAAGGAGCAGTACCCGGATCTCATGCTCGACGGCGAGATGCAGCTTGACGCGGCGATCGTCCCGAGCGTGGGCGCTTCCAAGGCTCCGAACAGCGACGTCGCGGGCAAGGCGAACGTCCTGATCTTCCCGAACCTCGACGCGGGCAACATCGGCTACAAGCTCGTGCAGAGGCTCGGCAAGGCAGAGGCTTACGGCCCGGTTACCCAGGGCATCGCGGCTCCGGTGAACGACCTCTCCAGAGGCTGCTCCGCGGACGACATCGTCGGCGTTGTGGCGATCACGGCGGTGCAGTGCCAGGCGGCTGACAAATAAAAGCTTTGTTCAGAATAAGCGGCGCTCCTTATGCCCGCATGGGAGGGGAGCGTCGCCAATATTTATAAAGATGGAGGAATATGGACATGAATGTAGCTGATCAACTCCGATTCTGAGGCGGTGCTGGCAAAGGGACTCTGTGAGCGCATCGGGATCGACGGAAGGCTCACCTACCAGAAGGCGGGCGGAGACAAGGAAGTGACCGACGCTCCGATGCCGACACACAAGGAGGCGATCCAGATGGTTCTGGATGCGCTCGTGAATGAGAAGACCGGCGCGATAGGGAGCCTGGCGGACGTCAACGCGGTGGGACACAGAGTCGTGCACGGCGGCGAGAAGTTCGCGAGCTCCGTCGTGATCAACGACGAGGTCATCGCGGCGATCGAGGAGTGCAACGATCTTGCCCCGCTGCACAATCCGGCGAACCTGATCGGCATCCACGCCTGCGCGGAGCTGATGCCGGGCGTGCCGATGGTGGCGGTGTTCGACACGGCCTTCCATCAGACGATGCCGGAGAAGGCGTATCTGTACGGGCTTCCGTACGAGTATTATGAGAAGTACAAGGTGAGACGCTACGGCTTCCACGGGACGAGCCACAGCTTTGTGTCGAAGCACATGGTTGACTTTCTCGGCCTTGACAAAGACAACAGCAAGCTGATCGTCGCGCACCTGGGCAACGGGGCATCGATCTCCGCGGTCGTGAACGGCAAGTGCGTGGATACCTCGATGGGTCTTACGCCGCTCGAGGGTCTTGTGATGGGCACGCGCTCCGGCGATATCGATCCGGCGATCATGGAGTTTATCGCGAAAAAGGAAGGCCTGGATATCG
>CANQIW010000123.1 GCA_947624055.1 uncultured Lachnospiraceae bacterium | reverse complement strand
TCCCCGATGATCCGGATTCCCTTTTCATTCGCGTATGCCTTCAGCGCCCTCCACTGCTCTGTAAACTTATACTGCAGAAAACAATAGAACCGGACGTCCTCCGCACACAATTCCCGGTAATGTTCCAGCGCCTGCGGCTGTCTCAGACGAATATCCTCGTCCCACTCTCCCCAGCTCTTTCCGCCGAAATGGTTCTTGACCGCCATGTAGAGGCTGTAATCCTCAAGCCAGAACGCCTGCTCCCGGCAAAAATCCTGATAAGCGGGATCGCTCTGTGCGTCCGCGCGGGCGAACGCGCATTTCAGGACTCTGAACCTTTGCCCATAGAGCTTCGCGTAATCCACCAGCGTCTCGTCCTGCCCGTAGTCAAGTTCTTTGTACTCATCCTCCTCCAGCAGTCCCTCCCGGGCCAGCGCGTCCAGATCGATGAAATACGGATTCCCCGCGAACGCGGAAAAAGGCTGGTATGGAGAATCCCCGTAACCGGTCGGGCCAAGCGGCAGGATCTGCCAGTAGGTCTGTCCCGCCTGTGCGAGCCGGTCTACAAACTCGTACGCCTCCTTTGAAAAACACCCGATGCCGTACGGCGAGGGAAGGCTGGATATCGGAAGTAAAATTCCACACGTCCTCATTTTGTCCCTCCTGTCCTGCTGCATCATAACCTGCTGTATCTTTCGCAGTCAGATAACTTCTCTCATGAAATATGTATGATTATCCTTTCACAGCTCCGGCCACCACGCCCTCGATGATATATTTCTGGCAGGCGACATAGAAGATCACGATCGGCACGATCGCCAGCACGAGCACCGCCATCATGGCGCCCCAGTCGAGCTGCCCATGGCTCTGCTTCAGATACTGCACCGCGATCGGGATCGTCCGGTATTTGTTGACATTGAGTACCAGGCTCGGAAGCAGGTAGTCGTTCCACACCCACATCGCCTCGAGGATCGCGATCGTCACGGTCGTCGGCTTGAGGATCGGGAACACCACGAGGAAAAAAGTCTGGACCGGACTGCAGCCGTCGATCGTCGACGCCTCCTCGATCTCGATCGAGAGGCTGCGGACAAAGCCGCTGAACATGAAGACCGCGAGACCCGCGCCGAAGCCCAAATACACGACGATGATGCCGAGCGGATTCGACAGATGCAGAATGTTCGCGAACTTGGACAGCGTGAACATGACCATCTGGAACGGCACGATCATCGAGAACAGGCACAGGTAGTAGAGCGACCTCGTCAGCTTTGTCCGGACGCGCGTGATGTACCACGCGCACATGGAGCAGCAGAGGATGATGGCCGCCACGGCGCCCACCGTGATGAACAGGGAATAGCCGAAGCAGGACCAGAAGTTCGTCTGCCTCAGGCCGTTCGTGTAATTCAGCGTGCCGCACATCACGCGCGCGACCCCCTGCTTCCAGCGCTCAAAGCCGTCTGAGAGCGACGCGGCGCTGATTCCGAACGGATTGCGGAAAATGTAAGCTTTTCTCTTGAAGGAGTTCAGGAGTACCACCGCGATCGGCATGATCCACGCGAGGCTCAGCACGGAGAAGACCAGCGTGAGCAGCCCGCCGTGTTTGGAGCGGCGCGCGGAATTCACATTTTCATTTACCTTTGCCCTCGCCATCACTGCACCTCCTTACTGGTCGTCAGCCTGTTCTGCGCGACCGCGATCACCGCCACCAGAATAAAGAAGATCACAGCCTTCGCCTGCCCTACGCCCTGCCAGCCCGTCATGCCGTACATTGTGTCGTAGATGTTCAGCGCCAGCAGCTGCGACATCTTGGCCGGGTTGCCGTCCGTCAGGGCAAGGTTCTGGTCGAAGAGCTTGAAGCCGTTCGTCAGCGTCAGGAACGTACAGGTGCTGATCGTCGGCATCAGCATCGGGATCGTGATGTGCTTGAGCATGCTCCAGCCGCTCGCCCCGTCGATCTTGGCCGACTCAATCACCTCGCCCGGAATGTTCTGGATCCCGGCGATATAGATGATCATCATGTAACCGATCTGCTGCCAGCACACGACGATCAGCATGCCGATGAACGCGTGCCACTGTGTGGAGATGATCGTCTTGGAGAACGGCGCAAGCACCGCATTGAAGATCATCAGCCAGATGTAGCTGAGCACGATGCCGCCGATCAGGTTCGGAAGGAAGAATACGGTGCGGAACAGGTTTGTGCCCCGGATCCCCTTCGTCAGCAGCATCGCGATCGTGAACGACACCACATTGATCACCGCCATAGAGACGATCGTAAACAGCGCCGTATACCAAAGCGAGTGAATGAACGTGGTATCCAGCTTGCCATTCACATAGAAGATTCTGGTATAATTCTTGAATCCGACCCAGGACCAGTCTGTGACGGTCGTGAATTTGCAGAAGGATAGGAAGATGCCGTAGGCGAACGGCACAATGAATCCAATCGCAAACGCAATCAGGGTCGGGAGAACAAACAGCGGAAAATACCGCTTCATAATCTTATTGCTCATATTTGCTCCCTCTTTCTAAAAAGGGGGCTGCCGCATAAGAGCAACAGCCCCTCTCCAATTACTTTTTCAGATAAACCCGTCTCCCGGTCCCGCCCGGAAACGCTCAGTCCCCGGTTCAGCGGAATGCGTCAGGTTTACTCCTCATGAGCCAGAGCCCACTGCTCGGCCCAGCCTTCCGTGAACGCCGTCACAACGCCGTCCCAGTCGCCGCTGCCGTCCGTGTAAGCGGTCAGTGCGGATACAACGCCCTCTCTCCAGGTGTCCACGTTCGGGGTCGCGTTGAAGCTCCACGCCACGGAGGTCTTACCCGCAGCCGCCAGCTCATTTGCCGCATTCGCGAGCACATTCTGTGTCGCGAACTCGCCCTCGAAGGTATCGAACGGAGTCGTCAGACCCATCTCGTTCGTGATCGTGCCGCGGCCCTCGTCAGAGGTGATGACCCAGTCAAGGAAAGCAAGGGAGGCATCGATGTCTTCCTGCGGAGCCTGACTGTTGATCGCCCAGTAGTTCTCGGTACCGACCGCAAGGCCCTCGTTCTCATCGTCAACACCGAAATAGATCGGCATCATGCTGATGTCGTCGCCGGTCACTTCGTAGCCGTTATCCGGATTCGTGAACGCGGAGTACTCCCAGTCGCCGTTCTGATAGAACACTGCCTCGCCCATACCGAACTCAGCCTCAGCGTTCAGAGCGCCGGAAGCCAGGGTAGCCGGGTCAGCAGAGGAAGCGGATACATACAAATCCCATACGTTCTTGAACTGATCGAGATATGTTCCGTCGATCTCGGCCTCGCCCGCTGTCAGATCACAGCCGTCGTCCTTGAACTCGTAGTAAAGCGGAAGTCCCGCAAGGTGTCCGGAGAATCTCCAGGATGAGCCGCTGTCCAGACCCGCGGAGGCAAACGCCTCGGTCAGGAATGTGCCGAGCTCATCGTTGATCTCGTCGATGCGGCTGTTGATGTCGTCCGCAACCGCTTTCAGGGTATCGAAGCTGTTGATCTCGTCAATCGAGGATACCACCGCGCCGTCCATGCCGCAGTACTGCTCGAGGATCGTCTTGTTGTAGATCAGGCCGTAGCACTCATAGCAGTTCGCAATCGCGGCCGTCTTGTCGTTGTAGTTGATAACCAGAGACTTGTCTGTCAGGTGGTCGTACAGGCTGGTGCCGGACAGATCGTAGGTGTAGTTGTCCCAGGTCGCCGCAGCGTCCGCGTTGCCGACGTTGAAGATCGTCGGAGCCTCGGACTTCGCCATCTCGGACTGAAGCGTGGTGTTGTACTCGCCGGACGCAGCCGTCAGAACCGTCACCGGCACGCCGGTCTGCTCCGTATACAGAGCTGCCAGATTCTGCCATGCCTCATCCGCTTCCGGCTTGAAGTTCAGATAATACACCTTGCCCGCCGCTTCGTCGGCCTGAGCCGGAACAGCCGCGAGACCTGCTGCCATTGCCGCAGTAAGGGCTACTGCTAAATACTTTCTGATGTTTCTCATCTCTCTACCTCTTCCTTTCCATTGATGTTGTTCAGTTTCCGTGGAACAGCCCCGCCGCGTTGTCCTTCAACCCTGCCTTGTCCCGTCAGCTTCTGTGACTCCGGTCTCTGGTTTCGTTTCCGGTAACGCTATCGGTAACGTTTCCAATTTGTATTATCACCATATCATATATTTCAAAATTTTGCAACAGTTTTCGCATATCTCCGTGCAACTTATCTGTTTTTCACAAAATAGCTGGATCCGTTTTGGTGAAATCGTCCAAGCAGCAAAACTTCGTCCCAAACACAGCACGGCACATAAAACAGGAAAAGTGCAGGCACCTACGCCTGCACCCGTTCATCTACTTCCTGACCCTTAGATTCTCTCCAGCCTTTTTTCAAGAAGCGCGAGCGCCTCGTCCCGCGCCTGCGCGCGGATCTGCGCGCGGGTCCCTGTCAGCCGAAGCTCCTTCACCTCTGTCTCGCCGCACATGCAGCAGCCCACGTAGACCAGGCCGACCGGCTCCCCCGAGACAAATTCTTCCGACTTTTCAGTGCCTTCCGACTTTCCGGAGCCTTCCGACTTCTCCGCGGCAGCTTCGCGTTCTCCGTCCCCGCTTCCCATATCCGATCCAGCATACCCTGTTACAGAGACGCAGCAGTCCGCCTTCGCCGCCCTTGCGCCGCCCTCCGCCATCTCAGCGGCGGTCTGCGCGCTGACCGCGGTGTACTTCTCCAGCGTCTCCGTCCGCACGCCGACCATCTCATGCTTGGCCTCGTCGCAGTAGGTCACAAACCCGCGCTTGAACACCTCCGAACTGCCCGGCACGTCGGTCAGCGCCGCCGCGATCATCCCGCCCGTGCACGACTCAACGGTCGTGACGGTCAAACCATGCTTTATCAATTCTTTTATAATCTCTTTTTGCATTTCCATCCTGCATCACCTGTCATGTAAACCGCAAATTCTTTCCACAATGCGTCAGATGAGATGACAGTTCTTCCATCTTTTTATTATGGCACTTTTTTCATTTCATACTACAGGGAATCACATCTGCCCGTCGAGCACGCCCCAGTTCTTCCGCAGATAGTCGACGAGCGAGATCACCGTGAGCGCCAGCGCCACCCAGACGAGCACCTGCGCGATCGTATTGAACACACCGCCGAGATCAAGGATCAGCAGAATCACCATGAGCATCTGGGACACGGTCTTGAACTTGCCCCAGTAGCTCGCCGCGATGACCGTCCCCTTGTCGGAGGCCACCAGGCGGAAGCCGCTGATGATAAACTCCCTGCCGATGATGATGATCACGATCCACGCCGCGAGCGCGCCCTTCTCCACCAGGCAGATCAGAGCCGAGCAGACGAGCAGCTTGTCCGCGATCGGATCCATAAATTTCCCAAAGTCAGTGACCAGATTGTTCTTTCTGGCCAGATAGCCGTCAAACCAGTCCGTGATGCTCGCCAGAATGAAGACCGCTGCGGCCACGTATTTCCCGGCGCCTCCGAGCCAGTCCGTAAGCATCAGCACCACAAACACAGGCACCATGCAAACTCTCAGTACTGTAAGTTTATTCGGTAGATTCATCTGCAATCTCTCCTATCAGATCGTATTCCGCCGCGCCCGTGATCTTCACCCGCGCAAAGTCCCCGGACATCAGCGTCTCATTCGTATGGATAAACAGCAGTCCGTCCACGTTCGGCGCGTCGCCGTAGGTGCGCGCCACGTAGACGTCCTCGTCCGCGACCGTGCCCTCGACCATCGCCGTCACCGTGCGGCCGACCATGTCCTGCGCGCGGTCGAACGCAATCTCCTGCTGCAGCTCCATCAGTTCCTCCTGCCAGCTCAGCTTCGTCTCCTCGTCAAGCTGATCCGGCATCGAAGCCGCCGGCGTATCCTCCTCCTGCGAGTAGGTGAACACCCCGAGTCGGTCAAACTCCATCTCGTCGATGAACTCCATCAGTTCCTCGTGCTGCTCCTGCGTCTCCCCTGGAAAGCCGGCGATCAGCGTCGTCCGCAGCACAATGTCCGGGATCGCCTCGCGCAGCCGCTTTATGATGCGCACCAGGTCGGCCTTCGTCGTCCGCCGCCCCATGCGCTTCAGCACCGCGTCGCTCGCATGCTGGATCGGCAGATCCAGATAATGGCAGACCTTCGGCTCGCGCGCGATCGTATCGATCAGCTCGTCGTAGATCTCCTCCGGGTAACAGTACAGAATGCGGATCCAACGGATCCCGCTGATCCTGCACAGCGCCTCCAGCAGAAGGTGCAGCGACTTCCTCCCATACAGATCCGCCCCGTAGAGCGTCGTCTCCTGCGCGACCAGGATCAGCTCCTTCACACCCTGCGCGGCCAGCTCCTCCGCCTGCGCGATCAGCCGCTCCATCGGGACACTGCGGTAACTCCCGCGCAGCTTTGGAATAATGCAGTAGGTACAGTGCTTGTCGCAGCCCTCCGCGATCTTCAGGTACGCGTAATGCCCGCCGGTCGTCACAAATCGGCCGGCATCCGGCATCGGCAGCCGGGACAGCTCCTCCGTCTCTACCTCACGTTTTCCGGCGAGCGCCTGCTCCACGGCCTCCGCGATCCTGTCGTACGCCGTCGTGCCGAGCACCACATCCACCTCTTCGATCTCGTCGAGAATCTCCCGGCGATAGCGCTGCGCCATGCAGCCGGTCACGATGAGTGCCTTGCAGCTCCCGGACTTTTTGTACTCCGCCATCTCGAGGATCGCCTGCACGCTCTCCTCTTTCGCGTCATTGATAAAGCAGCAGGTATTGATTATGATGAC
>CANQIW010000122.1 GCA_947624055.1 uncultured Lachnospiraceae bacterium | reverse complement strand
GTCTGACCACGACGCGATCAGCGGATCCGTGACTGCGTCAAAGATGCGGCCAAACGCTGTGATCGCCCCGATCACCGTGAAGATCCCAAGGATCACAAGACCCTGCGGGATAAACAGCGTCTGACCCTGGCTGATCGCCGTCTCGTCCGGCTGATAAAAATACACGAGCCAGTTCGAGATCAGTCCGGACATCAGCGACCAGCCGAGCTGGCCTGTGGCAAACGCCCATATCTTAGCTGTTGACAATTTCTTCATAACTCAGTTTCCTCCCTGAAATAATTTGACCGGATCATCCGCCTGAAGCACCTTCTCCGAGAAGATCCAGATCGTCTCGTATTTCTCCTCTGTATACTGCCCCATCTCCATGATACGCAGCGACACATATTTTCCGTCCACCTTCTGATAGATGAGCGAAAGATCGCCCTGCGCCTCCGTGCGCAGGAGCCGGGTCAGCTCCTCATAGTCGATCATCCGCAAAAGTCCCGGCTGATACTCCTCCTTCACATAACGGTCAATGTACAGCCGCATCGCCTTGCTATAGCTGTAGTCCGCATTCTCCAGAAGTCTCAGGAAATACTCCGGTATGTAAATGTGCTGTATGGTATCCTTTTTCAGATCCACAAAATAGACGCCCGCATATTTGTCCGAGATCACGTCCAGGAAACGCTCCGCGTATTTCTTCGCCTCCAGCGTCTTCTCCAGCTCCTCGTTCAGCACACGCCGCCTGCGATCCCTTCCGTTCTCCCGATAATAGCATTCCTTATCTTCCCTCATGGCGAGCTCCGCTGCGCCCACGATCTTGTACACGTTCTGCTCGCAGGGACCGTCCTTCACGCCTACAGCAATCTCGTAATTGTCCTGCAGAAGCTCCCTGCGCACCTCGACCATGATGTGCTCCACACTCTCTCTGGAGAGCTTCGTGCTCAGCATGACGAACTCGTCGCCGCCGATCCGATAGACCGTCTCCTCCGGGAAAAAGCGCTTCAGTGTGTCGGCCACGCTGCACAGCATATCGTCGCCCTTCTCGTGCCCCAGATGATTGTTCAGCTCGTGGAGGCCGTTCACATCCGCATACATGCAGGTGAGATGTTCCTCACCAACTTTTGACAGCTTCTTCAGGTCTTCATTATACTTGTGACGGTTAAACAGTCTGGTCAGCGCATCCCGGTGGTAGCCGTCGAGCAGCGCCTGACGGTTGCGCAGCTCCCTGAGATGTTCGTCGTGAATGTCCTTGATATACAGGATCAGAACCTGATTGTCGTCCTCGTACTCGATACTCGGCATCAGTTCCATCTGCACCCAACGGCAGCTGTCTCCCACAAGCCTGCGGTAGCGGCAGCTCTGCGCGTTGACACTGTTCTCCCGAAACACCTTTCTCAGCCGCCCGGCGTCCGTGAACTCCCGGTAGGCTTCCAGATCCTCCTCGTGGACGTGTCCGCTCTCGGCGAACTCCCTCCACCAGTCCGTGATCCGGCTCAGCCGGTTCGTGAAACGCGTTCTCTCGTACTCGCTCACCTTGATGATCTGGAAACTATCCGTCGTCAGATTGATCTTCAATATTTTGTTGTAGATCTCTGAGAGAGTGGCGAGCGAGTCGACCATCGTGATCGTATCGGAATCCGCCTCGCGCCAGTAAAACACCACATCGGGATGCTCCCTGTCGCAGCCCTCTGGCACTACGATCCCGAACGTGACCCACATGTAGCCGTCATGCACCTTGCGCTTATAGCTCTGGATGATCCTCCGATCCCCGCTGAAGACGCGTCTCTGCACGTATTCGGGGTTCGCGAACTTCAGATACTCGCCGACATACCCGGACAGGATCAGCCCATCGTCCACCTGCTTCTCAATGTAGTGATAGATGCTGGATATGTTTTCATATCCTTCTTCCCGCATTACGATGTCATACTTCATGAAGTCGTATTCCCCTGTCAGGACATTCACTCTGGCGAGCTTGAGAAAGTTGTCCAGCAGGGTGTCTTTCACAAAACCGTAAATACTGCTTTCCATAATTACCAAAAACGCCTCAGATCTTGATTGACTTTCTGTGCCAGCCATGCAGACCTCGCAATTGTCTGTAAACAGACATTTCGCGCTCTGCTGTCTTTGCATGGTTCACTGCTTTCGCGAAAATTATATCACATTTATCCAAAATGTCCATGCATGAAGTGTTCAAAAAAAGGGCAAAGCAATCCGCACGCCTTCCGCCCCGGGCTCCCCTGTTTTCAGGTAATTCAACAATTTTTCCTTCAGGTACTCGTATCGCGTGCGTTTTTCCTCCTTCACGAAATGCACTTCCCGGAACTGCTCCGGGTTGTCCTCATAGGACAGCGCCTCGCCGCCGAACTGCTCGCTCGTCAGATCAAACACGCAGTCGCCGACCACATTATAGCAGTGAAAACTTCCGCCGGGACGCGGAATCCCGCATACCTTGCCGCCGAAAATGTCCTGCGCAAGAAACGCCGTAACCGAGCACTGCCCGAGCGTCCTGTTCGCCGGCGTCCAGTCCTGCCGCATCCGCGGCGCGCAGGTGTCCGCGCACCAGATTTCGGAGAGAATATCATAAAGCGCTCTCGGATCCTGGATTGCCCTGTATGCTGAAGACACAGGACGGACATTCGCCGTCTCCCAGCCCCAAAACCGATATTCTCTCCCCGGGTTAAAATTGGAGGATCCCGGTCTTCCTCCCTTACGGAAGCTTCCGGAAGGACCGAAATAGGAAGGCTTGAGAGCCATCCCCGCCTCGCGGATCACCAGGCGCTCCAGAACGATTCCCGCCTCGCGCGCAGAGATCGCGATCTGGTTCCGTCCGGCGCGCAGGGTAACTGAAACCTCCGCCACATGCTCCTGATCAAGCACCGCCTCCGACCATTCCCGGCAGCTGTTCTCTCCGCCCCGGTAGCCCTCGCCCGCGATCACCGCCGTCTGCGAAGCCTCCCCATTGACTGAAACGCCCAGACGCAGCATCCCCCCATAGACCAGCGGATTCGCCGGGGAGGTGTGCAGCGCGAGAACCGCCTCGCAGGGCTTCGGGCTTTCGACCTCATAGTACAGACGCGGCGCGTCGGTTTCCCCGGAAAAGGACGCTGTGACAGGGAAGACCTTCATCCCGGAGCCGAACTTCCCATAATCCTCAAGCTTCTCAAAGGCTGCCTCCACGCCCTCATATCTCCCTGATTCCCTGCGGCTGTAATCTGCTGCGTCGATCACGCAGATTCCGCCCTGAAGCAGGAATGCGCTGTCCTTCGCTCCCTCGGGAACAGATCCTTCGCCCTGGGCTTGCGTTTCGAGAAGATGATTCTCCCTGCATGGCGCACGATCCGCACGCTGCGCTGACTCTCGTCCTCCGCATGCAGGTCTGCGCAGCAGGAAACACAGCGGCACATACTCCTGCCCGGAGCTGATGCTGCAGGAAACCTCCAGTCTCTCCTCACCGGAGGCGGTATGGGATTGCCCCTGACTCTCTGAAGCAGGAGTCTCACATGCCGTTTCCTCCATCTGACCGGCAGAAGGCTCCTCCCGGCGCAGCCGGACGCTGACCTCATCCGCCAGCTCTGTGCTTCCTTCCGTGGCAGTGAAATCCAGACATGCCGGAACGTCGTCGATCCGCCAGTGCAGGACGCCCTGCCCGCTGTTCGCGATCCGCAGCAGAACTTCCTCCGTTCCTTCATAGCAGAAATCCTCAACTACAAGCGGCTTCGGGAAATACTGATTGGTATAGATCTCACAGCCGTCCGCGCGCGACACGGTGAGACGCGGTTTTTCCGGCAGCTTGACCACATGACGTACCGGATAGCGCCAGTCCTGCTCGTTCCAGTTCACGAAACCGATGTGTGCGGCCCGCTCCATGCCCCGCCATTTGCCGTCCCGAAACGCGGCCATCTGCTTCCCAAGCTCCTCATCTTTGCGGATGCATTCCTCCAGCTTTTCCCCGTATGCGTTGGCCAGAGCGATCCCCTGCGCGGCGTACAGGTGATTGAAACCTGCGTACAGATGCATTTTCAGAAGATTGGCGATCCCGGCCGTCGAATAATAGATCATGCTGAAATAGGCGTCGGCGCAGGGCGTGCCCGAAAGCCGCTCCCGCATGCGCTCGTTCTCCTGCTCCAGGCGATCCGCGCGCTGCAGCATCGTCCGTCCCTCATGATAATGCGCCGGATGATAGATCCGGTCGTTGAGCGCTTCCGCGCGGCGCAGTCCGTGCAGGCGCACGGATTCCTCCTGAATCCATGCAATCTCATCGCAGACGTCCTCCGGCAGATGAGCCCCGAACAGCCGCCGGATCCAGTCCTGCGTGTAGGCCAGGGTCTGCAGATAGTGCCCTGTTCCCAGCCGCTCAAAATCATAGGCCAGCTCCATAAAGTAGCCCAGCGAATATTCCTGAAATTTCACGTCGCCCACATTCACGATCCAGAGCTCGCGCACTCCGTACTCGTACGCCTCCGTCATCTGCTCCCAGATATGCGTAAGCGGCGTGGAATTGACCCACTCATAGGAGATCGGCGCGCCGTGATAATCGAGATGATAGTACATCCCGCAACCGCCCGGGTGCTTCGTCTGCGGCAGCGCGCGCATGTGTCCGAAATTGTCGTCGCTGAACAGCAGCGTCACATCCTCCAGCTCCGGAAAGCCCTGAAGTCCCTCCGACTGACCGTCGCCGAAATAATATTCCTCCACCTCTTTGTAAATCGCGAAAAGCTGCGGCACGGAGCCTCTTTCCGACTCGACGCACTCCCGAATGATCCTGCGCTGCTGCGTGATGATCTCCTTGAGCTGGCGCACGTTCTCATCGACCGACGAGCCCTCCGCCAGCAGCTTGCTGTCGCGCTCTCCGCGCATTCCCACGGTCGGGAAAATGTTCTGATCCTTCACCCTCGTCAGGCCGTCCTTCCAGAAGCGCAGCAGACCGTCCTTGTTTTTCGCGTAGTCCCAATCCACCCCATAGACGGAGTCCTCACCCTTGAACAGAGAGAACTCCTCGCCGGAGCGCATGCAGGGCTCGTGGTGCGACATCCCGATGTAGATCCCGTACTCGGTCGCGAGCTCCATAGACTGAAGTCCCGGCCCGTCCAGCAGAAATGAGGAGGACCACATCGCAGGCCACAGATAATTGCCCTTCATTCGCAGGAGATACTCGAAGACCCGGTCGTACATCTCCGCCGTGAAGCCCCCGTAATGCTCCGTCGTCCAGTTGCCGAAGCAGGGCCACTCGTCGTTGATGAAAAAGCCGCGGTACTTCACGGACGGCTCCTTCGAGATCGAGTTTTCTATGCACAGCTGCAGCTGCGCAGGCGCGGTATGCAGGCTCTTCCCACGTCCCTGGTCACTTCCGCCATCCGCCGCGTGATTGTCTGCCTGTTCCTTGCCGCTGTCCGTCCCACACAGCACAACGCTCTCCCAGGACGGCGGCGTCACGTCTCCCCAGAAGCCCCAGGCGGTGACGCCGAGCAGCTCCGAGAGATGGAACATCCCGTAGATCGTCCCGAGCTTGTCGCTGCCCAGAATGACAAGCCCTTCCTCCGCCTCCGGAATCGGACGCTCTGCGAGGAAGAAGCCGTAGGCCTCCCATTTTCCCTCAAGCTCTGAGAGCTGAGGGATCCGTTCCTGAAGCTCTTCCGCGAACGCCCCGCTCCCGGCGGTGCCGACCAGGATCGCCTGCCTGCACGCCTCGCCGGGATCGCTCAGGATGCAGTCCGCGCCCGTCGTATCCTGAATATCCTTTGCCACCTTCTCCCAGACTCTTCGGATCCCTGTATCCGCCTGCGGATCCAGGATCACATGGATCGTCTCGCCTCTTGAAAATTTCACCGTCGTCTGCTCCTTTCCGATGCTCCGCCTTCCTGAATCATTTTGTCCGCCCCTGATGCTGCATTGCTGTCCTGCCACTCTTTTTTCTGGCTTCTTTCTCTTATCCTTCTGCTGTTCTTCTTCCGGCATTCCGCTGCCGTCTCATTTTTATAACCTGCCTGTCAGGTAAAGTTTACTGCTTTCTTTCTTCCTGTTCTCTCTCCAGATGGAGCCGGAACGGCCCGACGCAGAACCCGTTCTCCCCGTACAGGAGCAGCGGCCCCGGCGCACGAAACCATGCGTAGCGCACATACCTCGGGCAGGGAACGTTCTCAGAATGCAGGATCACACAGGTTCCCCCGCTGCCAGCAGTTAACGCGGCAGTCACCTGCGTGTCGTTCCCCACGATGTTCTCTGCGTCATTCCCCACAATGTTCTCTGCGTCATCCTCCACGCACGACGAAGCCGGATAATATACCCTGTCTTCGCCGGCAAGCTCAAACAGGCGCGGATTGCGCGGGACGTCCTTCATGTTCGGCCGCAGCCGCAGCTCCACCCGGCCGTCAAAGCGCAGGCGCACGCAGCCACCCGTCATAGTCTTCCTTCCGCCCGGCGCCAGCTCCCAGCCGCAAACCTTTGGCGCGTTCCACTCTGTCTTTTCTTTATAAATCATCGCCCGAACAGCGTACGCGGCACGGGTCGCCACCGTCTTCTTGTCGCGCGGATGCAGGTCGTTGTCCTCCCCCGCGTCCAGATTCACTGTGACGGCGACATCCTCCAGCCGTGCCGCCAGAGCCTGCGCTTCGCGGACCTGCGGCCACGCGTCGTCCGGCGCGACGTCCACGCCGCAGTTCGGCAGCTGCATCACGACGAACGGCAGGCTCTCCTGCCTCCAGTGCTCCCTCCAGTCGCGGATCAGTCCCTCCAGAACAGCATTGTAAGTCTGCGGGCGG
>CANQIW010000121.1 GCA_947624055.1 uncultured Lachnospiraceae bacterium | reverse complement strand
GTAAAGCTTACTTTTCTACCGTCAATTGTCATTACTCCCATATCGTCACCTCCTTAGTCCTCGATGCTGACCGCGCCGAACGCGCAGTTCTCTTTACATGCGCCGCAGTGAATACACTTCTTCGGGTCAATCGTAAACGGCTTCTTGAGCTCACCCGTGATCGCGCCAACCGGACAGTTCTTCGCGCACTTCGAACAGCCCTTGCACAGCTCCGGATCGATCACGTAGGTCTTCATCGCCTGACAGACCTTCGCGCGGCACTTGTGGTCGACGATATGCTCTTCATATTCCTTTCGGAACAGGCGCAGCGTGGAGAGCACCGGCAGCGGCGCGCTCTTCCCGAGGCCGCACAGCGCCATGTTCTTCACCATCTCGCCCAGCTCCTCCAGACGGTCGAGATCCTCCAGCTCACCCTTGCCGGCGACGATCTTCTCCAGGATCTCCAGCATGCGCTTCGTGCCCTCGCGGCACGGCACGCATTTTCCGCAGGATTCTCTCTGCGTAAAGCTCATGAAGAAGCGCGCCACCTCGACCATGCAGGTGTGCTCATCCATGACGACCAGTCCGCCGGAGCCGACGATCGCGCCGTATTTTTTCACCGAGTCAAAGTCGAGCGGGACGTCCAGATGCTCCTCTGTCAGGCAGCCGCCCGACGGTCCGCCGATCTGCACGGCCTTGAACTTCGCGCCGCCCTTCAGCCCGCCGCCGATATCGAAGATGATCTCGCGCAGCGTCGTCCCCATCGGCACCTCGATCAGGCCTGTGTTCTGAATGGAACCGGTCAGAGAGAACGTCTTCGTGCCCGGGCTTCCCTCCGTGCCGTAGCCGCGGTACCAGTCGGCGCCATTCAACACGATCTTCGGCACATTCGCGTAGGTCTCCACATTGTTCAGCACGGTCGGCTTCTCCCAGAGCCCCTTCTCCACGGTTCTCGGAGGCTTCACGCGCGGCATGCCGCGGTTGCCCTCGATGGAGGCCGTCAGCGCGGAGCCCTCGCCGCAGACGAACGCGCCCGCGCCGCGGTTGATATGCATATGGAAGCAGAAATCACTTCCGAGAATGTTGTCACCCAAAAGTCCTCGTTCCTCAAGCTCGGCGATTGCATGGCGGAGACGCTTCACCGACATCGGATACTCGGCACGCACGTAGATGTATCCGTCCCTCGCCTTCACCGCATAGGCCGCGATCATCATGCCTTCGATCAGGCGGTACGGATCGCCCTCCATGACGGAGCCGTCCATGAACGCGCCCGGGTCGCCCTCATCGCCGTTGCAGACCACATAGCGCACGGTCTCCTTCTGGCGCGCCACCTGCTGCCACTTGCGTCCCGCCGGGAAGCCGCCGCCCCCGCGTCCGCGCAGACCGGACTTATCCACTTCGCTGATGATCTCGTCCGGAGTCATCTCAAACATTGCCTTCTCGAGCGCCTTGAAGCCGCCGCTCGCTATGTACTCGTCGAGGGACTCCGCGTCGAACTTCCCGCAGTTCTCGAGCACGAGACGCGTCTGCTTCGCGATGAATGGGATCTCCTCCGGCTTCTTGTAGGAGACGTCGTTCTGCTTGTAAAGAAGACGCTCCACGACCTCGTCGCCCTTCACGCTGCTCTCAAAGATCTCCTCGCAGTCCTCCGGCTGAACTTTCGTGTACTGGATCGCCTGGTCACCCTTCTGGATGCGTACAAGCGGCCCCAGCTCACAGATGCCCTGACAGCCGGTCTTCTTCACGCCGACATGCGCGCCCTGCTCATGCGGCGCGAACTCGAGCACCACGCCCGGAGCATCCTTCGTGATCTCCAGGAATTTCTCATAGATCTTCTCGGAACCGGTCGCGATACATCCGGTGCCGGAACAGACAAGGATCCTGCAGTCATAGGAACCCAATGTCTGCTTCGCCTCTTCACGAACCTGAGCCAATGCCTCTTTCGTCTGGATCATGCATCGCCACCTCCTCTCAATTTATCGATCACTTCCTCCGCCTTCTCCGGCGTCATCCGCGGGTAGACGTCCTCGTTCACCATCATCGTCGGCGCTAATCCACATGCGCCCAGACAGGATACGGTCTCCACCGTGAACATCATGTCGTCCGTTGTCTTTTTCTTCTTGGAAAGTCCCAGCTTCTTGTACAGGGCTTCGAGCACCGGCATGGATTTGCGCACATGGCAGGCTGTCCCGTCGCACACCTTGATCACGTACTTGCCCTTCGCCTCGAAGGAAAAGTTCTCGTAGAATGTCGCGACGCTGAACGCCTTCGCCTCGGTGATCCCGATCTGTCCCGCCACATAAGTCAGCAATTCACCCGGCAGGTAGCGATATTCTTCCTGAATATCCTGCATGATCGGGATCAGTGAGCTCGACTTCTTGCCGTAGGATTCGATGATCTCATCCACTTTCCGGTAGTAAGACTGATCCAGCATAAAATTCGTTCCTCCTTTTTGTGATTATTCTATATTTCCGTCCGAACATAGATATATTTATTATACAAGATATCCAATGCCATTACAACTGTTTTCTGAATATTTTACAAATTAGGCCACCCAGATCATTTGTTATTGTGCAGAGTGCTCTCTGCTTTTGCAAAGTGCAATTTCCACTGTTCCGACGACAAAAAGCCGCAGGACGGCCGACCGATTGCTCGGCCGGATACCCTGCGGCATTCTGTTTCTTTTGTCTGTTTCTTTTGTCTGTTTCTTTTGTCTGTTTCTTTTGTCTAATTCTTTTACCTGTTTGTTTTCTTTTCCGGCTCGTCCTTACTTCACTGTCACCGTGCAGACCGCTTTCTTCTTGCCGGATTTGACTGTGATCTTCGCCGTACCTGTGCCCTTTGCCGTGATGTTGCCCTTCTTGTCAACTACCGCGACCTTCTTGTTGCTGCTCGTATACGTGATCTTGTCCTGCGAGGTCAGCGGCTTGAGCACCGGCTCCAGCTTATACTTCTTGCCCTTCGCAAGCGTGAGCTTCTTCTCGACGCCGCTCACTTTCTTCGTCGTAACCTTGTTCTTCTGGACCTTCACCACGAAACTGGCCGTCTTGCCGCTCGCGAGCGTCACCGTGATGGTCGCCTTGCCCTTCTTCTTCGCCTTGAGCTTGCCCTTACCGTTCACCGTGACGACCTTCTTGTTGCTGCTCGTCCAGGAGACGATCGAGTCGCCCTCCGCCATCTTGACCTTGACCACTCCTGTCGACTGCTTCAGCTTCAGCGGGATCGAAGTCGCGTTCAGCTCGATAAACGGAGCCTGAACCGCGCCGGTGCCTGAACCGGTACCTGCTTCTGTCCCCGGTGTCTGCGTGCTTCCCGTACCTGTCGCCTCGGTGCTCGGAGTCTCCGTACTCGGGGTACTCGGCGACCCAGCGCCCGGCGTAAGCTTCTCGCCCACCGTCTGTTCCTCTACAGCGCCACAAACCGTACAGGTGCGCTGCTGCCTCTCCGGTGCCTCTGTGGTAGCCGGTGAAACAGTCTTCCACCCGCCAAAGCTGTGTCCGGTAGCAGGAATTGAAGTCTGCTGCTGCACATATCCGCATTTATTGCATTTTCCACGTGAAAATCCGTTCTGTGTGCAGGTCGGCTGCTTCGTTTCTGTAGCCATCTCATGTCTGCAGTAGATAACCATCGGATATGCATAGGCGTATACATAGTCGTCATCCGTTTCCTTCGAAGCACGAATTGTCAGACTGAACATATTATAGCCGTATTCAGGCAACTCCCCATTCAGACTGACAGATAACTTATTCCCTTCAATCGTCGCCTGAGTATCCTCCGATCCGTAACAGTTTACTTCATAGTCGACTCCATCAACCACAACCCCGTCCGGATGCTCCAGACTGTAGCGTTTCGTCGTCAATGGGATCTCCGCCTTTCCTTTTTCATCAAGAAAAATCGGATCCGGCACATCGATTGCCTCATATGAATCCGTTACATAAATGTATACAAGCTGTCTCATCCTGACGCTGACGCCCGGATTGCTTCTCAGAGTAAGCACAACCGTTATTTCCGTATCGCCATACACGCCCGGCAACGCTGTCACGACCCCATCAGGCGATACCTTGATCAGGCTCGTATCGTATCCGGTATAAGAAAGATCATACGCGTTCACGTCCAGTTGTTCCCATTCCGCATAACCGCCCTCTGCATTCGGAACGAAATAGCTGTGATTTACCCCCGGACAGATTATCTGCAGCGTATCACTCGGAAGCATTTGCCCGTCTCCTCTGCCTCCCATTGTCCTGATTGAACCGGCAAATTCATAATCTTCCTCTTTCACCGTCACATGACAATAAGGCGCATCAGTCAGTTTAATCCTGGAATCCGTACTGTCCTCCACTGATATTGTGATATCCGCCTCACCGACCCCAACTGGGATAAACTCCAGCAAGGTCGTTCCGTCATCCAATGGTTCTTCTTCGACTTTCACTATATTTTCATCCTTGCTTTTAAAACCTTCAATGGGAACAGAAACGGTCAAGGACGATTGTGCCCCATTATCATCCCGTACCCATACCTCCACCGGATACCCGGCCCCACTTTTTCTCCTATATCCCACACTGCTGCCCAATATTATATTCATAGAGAAGGGCAAAATATAGCAGCGATCTCTATAGATACTCAAAGCCAGATAATCGCTTGCCAGACAACCCCATTCAGGATTCTCCACCTCGCCGTAGCAAAGATATGCGCATACATCTATAGAACTGCCATACTCCGGTATATCCTTGCCCGAAAGCGCAAATGTACAGGAATTAGCATTTACAGTTTTCGTCACCGTCATCTCGTTTTCCGGCAGCAGATTGCCCTCGTCGTCATACTCATTTATCACGTATACGACATGATATGCCTCGCCCTCCGGAACGCCCGTTACTGATAATGTGAGCGGCTCATCGCCCTGAAACATAGATTTTGCCTCAATTCCATTTTCGAAACCAAACGTGCTGAAATCAAGTTTCGCAAACGCAAAGCGCCGACACGCTACCGAAGCGAGCAGCCCCTGAGTCTCATAATCGTCAGCAAGCACCGCATGCAGTGTGAGATAAGTATTCCAACCGTAATCCCTGATTAATGTCGGTGGATTATTATTCTCCGTTCCCGCCTTTACATGCCAATGCTCACCGTCATAATAATCCCAGACAAATTTAATATCCTGCCCATCAATCTCAGTAACCGGTGTTTTCGTAACGGCAGAATTTTCCAAAGTACAACGGTTCAACCCAGGGGTAAGCGAAAGTTCCTTCCCTAAACCGATCGGATCCTCTGGCAACTCCGCAGTCAGCTCATAATATCCCTCTGTAACCAACACATCAATATAGCTCACTTCTCCCACTGTTACATTATCGACCATGGCCTGTACGCGAAGTATATAGTCATCCACTGACACTCCTGTCAGCATAATCTGAGTTCCGTTCACCGTCGCTGTCGCCGCCTGCTCATCACCCTCTGTCTCAGATAACTGCAATGTATACTGCGTGTCGGCTCGTTCCTCCTCATCATCCACATCCTGCCACAACTCCGTGTCTATTGTCACGCTGCCACCGCACAGCAGATTTATCCCCTCCCACTCTTCAAAATATTCGCCATCCTTTTTGAATTTGAGAAAATAATGAACATCCTCGTCTTCAGCGCCTGCCGATGCCTGCACTGCCTCCGCATCCGAGGTAATCTCCACGTTCTCAATCGAGATCGGACTGCCCTCGATATTCATCTGCGCCGCAGCCGTATCAGAGTTATCCATGTCGTGCTCGATCAGGTTTTCATCCAAAACTATCTCTTCCACAAACTCATCATTCTCAAGAATCGCATCTCCGTAAGTCTCTCCAGCATTATCCTGCGCTTCCTCCATACCGGCCTCTTCAATATCCGGAATTTCGCCAAGGCTTACTTCCGCATCCATGTCCCCCGCCAAAGTATCCTCCGCCGCAGGAGATACCTCTGCCGCTGCAGCCGGAACTTCCTCCATTGTAACCGGAGCCCCATCTACCACAGACGAAACATCAGCCACAACCGGAGCTTCCTCTGCCGTCACAATCCCCGTGGGAATCACTGAAGCAACGGTCAAAATCAGCCCCATTATCAAAGATAAATATTTCTTTTTCATGCTCCTGTCCCTCCTATCTCTTTCATATTTCCCGTCAACTCTTCCTTTATTTATTGCAGAAAAATAGAAATGAAAGATTTATATATCACTATAATATATTTATTATCCTTATTTTTCAAGTGTTTTATCCGATAAATCATATTTTTATATGTATTTTTACAAACAAGCTGTTTGCATCTTTTTTAAAGTCCATCGCTTCCCCTCGATATCAATACTATATAAAAACTGCGAAACAGTAACGCTGGTTTCCCAGCAGCACTATTTCGCAGCATGATAAATCGGTAAATCACCTTATTAAAAGAATTTGTGTCGTCCTTCGGCTTACTTCACTGTCACCGTGCAGACCGCCTTCTTCTTGCCGGATTTGACTGTGATCTTCGCCGTACCCTTGCCCTTTGCCGTGATGTTGCCCTTCTTGTCAACTACCGCAACCTTCTTGTTGCTGCTCGTGTACGTGATCTTGTCCTGCGAGGTCAGCGGCTTGAGCACCGGCTCCAGCTTATACTTCTTGCCCTTCGCAAGCGTGAGCTTCTTCTCGACGCCGCTCACTTTCTTCGTCGTAACCTTGTTCTTCTGGACCTTCACCACGAAACTGGCCGTCTTGCCGCTCGCGAGCGTCACCGTGATGGTCGCCTTGCCCTTCTTCTTCGCCTTGAGCTTGCCCTTACC